>NZ_ATVU01000015.1:0-79903 GCF_000420885.1 Dorea sp. AGR2135
ATAATTTCTGATTTTTGGCTACCTTAACCCACCGTCTAAAGCCAGTGGGATTGCGGTAGCCTTATTTCAAATCCATACTGATATACTCCCGCTTCGCAATGTAACGACCGGTCGTCTCCAACTCTTTTAACACATTTTCAT
Source organism: Dorea sp. AGR2135 (assembly GCF_000420885.1). Taxonomy (NCBI): domain Bacteria; kingdom Bacillati; phylum Bacillota; class Clostridia; order Lachnospirales; family Lachnospiraceae; genus Dorea; species Dorea sp. AGR2135. The sequence continues at coordinate 142 of NZ_ATVU01000015.1, forward strand.
GCTGTTTAGTCCAGACGGTAATATTCGACATACGCTCCCTCCTTTTTACATACCTTCATTTAAAACCCACCGTTCTGATATGCTCTTGCGATCACATAAGATGGCTCATAAAATGCACTGCAGTTATAATTGTCAATCACATTACAGAGTTCATTATTGTAAACTCGAAGAATCCCATCTACATAATCTTCCCCAAGCTGTAATGTATCTATAATCAACCTCTTATAAACTTTTCCCATTTCCAAAGGTGTGGGGATAATCTCCGCCAGTTCTCTGTCAACATCCGTGATGTCATAATCACCTTCCTGAAGATGGTATTCTTCAATCCAATCATCTTCAACTTGCAGCGGATTTTCGCAGTGTAGTACATTTGCCACACTAATCAGATGTTTTAATGCATCTCTTCCAATTGTATTTACCACATATTTATTCTTCTGATGAAGCTTTCTCGCCACGCGCTCTATCATATAACAGATAAAATAGAGGTCGTTGTCTGTTATCTCTTCGTCTGGAAAATATATATTCATCATAACGTTTCACTCCTTTCAAAATGTAACGTCTTCAACGCGTCCTCTGTACAAAACACAATCTGATGTGTTGGATATTTAAACTTAATAAGTTCCCAGAACGCTGCCTTAGAAATCTTGCCGGACATATAGTCTTCTACATAATCCCAAATCTGATCGTCTGCCATAGGTCCTTCTACAATATCAAATGCATGCTCGATTCCTCTGCGGCAATTCACTACAAATTGCAGCCATTCTTCTGTTGTTGTCTCAAATTGAAGCACTTTTAAACTTTCATTTTCTGTATAAGAATAGCTATTGATAATGGATGCACCTTTTTTAGTCAATGCCCAACGCGTTGCCTGTCTTTTTATATTTGTACAATAAAATCCATACCCAAAATCTTTATAATATCCGTTAATCAAAATCTTAGGTTTTGATACTGTTACATTACTTCCATGAAATAAAATGTTATTCTTCACGAACCATGCTCCCCTGCTATAAATATTTTTTTGCAAAAAGCCTCATCTTATATGATAAGGCTTTTCTACTATACTACCTCTACTTAATAGTATAGCAATTTTTCTATTAATGACAACTTGTTTTTCTCAGACTTTTTCCATGTCTTCATTGATTTTAATACTTCCAGAAATCTTCGATTTTTTCCAGCTTTTTCTTGTAAATTCTTCCAGAAAATGCCAGATGTGGAAGTTCATAGAACTCACATTTTTTCGAACAGATCGGACGGTACAATGGATCTGCTGCTATGATATCTGCATCTTTTAAAGCTTCTTCCATGTCTTCCTCTCCAAGAACCTTCCGGCTTGTTCGAAACAATAAATCTTCCGTCTCCTGTAACGGGCATAATACATGAACTGATATTCCATATTTCTGTTCAATAGCCAGAGCCAGTGACTCTGTCGTGACCGGTTCACCGATCAGCATAACTTCTTTATCGTTTTTGCCGCTTCCCGGCTGCTCCTTATCCAAATTTTCTTCACGTAATCTTTTATATGGGTATCGTTCTTTCTTCTCCAATGCCTGTACGATTTCTTCTGTAAATGTTCCTACCGGCGTCCCAACTACATATGGCATTTTATATTCTTTTTCCAGATATTTTGCGGTGCGCAATCCCACGGAAGATACAACAAGATTTACTTCTGCTTCCAGTGCATGGCTCAATACTTCAAGATCATCTCCCATCGCCCAGGTTGATAACACCTTCCAGCCACATTTTTCCAGATTTTTTTTCATATATCCGGCACGGCTATATGCTCCAAAATCAAGTGGCGTGACACCAAGAAGATTAACCGTATGTGGCTGTATATTTTTCTCTTCGCAAACTGCCTTTGCAGACACAAACTGCCTTGCAATCTGCTCCAGAGCTAGTCCTGCACCATATACATAGTCGTGCATACCATTGGTCGGTACAGAAAATGTAGGAATCCCAAGTTCCTGTTCCAGCACTTCTGCCAGTGCCGGAAAATCCGTTCCGTTCATATATGGAATCGGCGATCCGGCAAGTGCAATAAACCTCGGTTTTAATTCCCGTGCTGCATCCATGATATCATTCAGGAACTTTTCATCATTTCCCATAATCGCATCGATTTCAGTAAGTCCCGAGATGTAGATCAGGCTGTCCTGGTCATACCAGCGGATCTCATCATGTGTATTATAAGTAGAATTACAGCCGGACGGATCATGCATCACTGTCATACCGCCCAGTTCATAAAGTGCAGAACAGACCCCCGACACATCCGCCGTGTAAATTGGTATCATTTTGTATGTCTGTCTCATATGCAGCTTTCGCACCCCCATCCTTTTCGCACAACCAGATCCTCCACTTCTTTTTCTTCTTCGTAAGCCCGGATCATAAGTTCTGCCATTTTCCGGATTCCATCAAATCCATACCACCCTGCACCTTCAACTACATTCACAAAATATGGGCTCTGGGTGAACCATGCTGCTTTTTGTCCCAGTGCCAGCATTTTTCCTTCATGATTTCTTGGAAGCACGCGCATCTTTGGCTGAATGGTCGCGCGAAGCTCCAGTTTTGGCGCATGTTTGCTAAGCCAGTAAAATTCCTGTTCTTCCTCCGGGCTTACACCATCCAGATAAACAGCTTCCACACAAAATCCATGTTCTAAAAGATATTTTGCCAGTCCAAGCGGTCTCGGATGCATGAGATAGTCGATGACGATTGGTGTATCTCCAACAACTTCTCTTACTTTTTTAATAGTTTCTTCGCAAGCTTCAACCTCTTTTTCGTAATAGGATTCTTTTTGTGCATCTATCAACACATTTAATGTCTCTATCTGTTCTTCAGACGTCTGAATTATCTTAGATACCAGTGTCTTTTCCAGTATCTCTGCCAGTCTTTCCATCTGCTGCTTTATCTCTTCATAATCAAAACTTGCCGGCATATAAATGTGTTCTCGTCCCAGTCTTTTTGCCAGCGTCTGCGCCCCGTATTTTGCTGTCGGATAGATAGAAAGAAATATATTTGCTTCACCAAGTTTCTCATACTTGTTCCATGTATCACAAGTCGTAATCTCTCTGAGTTCACAGCCACATTTTTTCAAGAATCGTTTGATGTCAGAAGTTTCGTCCAATGGGAAATTATGTCCAAGCAACGTGACGATATGTGGATCTGCTTTTTGCACTTTTAATGGATCATACATTGCTTTTCGCAGTTTCTGATCTGGTGTCAGACCAGTTTTTTGCATGATCGGATCCATATAACAGCGTACAAATGCAATTCCCGGGAAACGCCTGTCAAGTTCCTCATAGACCATCTTAAGATCACAGCCAAGAAAATGATGGAGGCACACGGTAAACAAGAGCACTGCTTTTGGTTTTCGTTCCAGTTTCTTTAATACATCTGTGACGCCTTCAATTGTGATATTCTCCAGATTCCCGTTCAACAGATCGTCTTCTTCGATGATCACGTATGAAAAACGATCTGCCGCATTCATCTCGGCCGCCGTCAATACAACACCACGCATACAGTTATCTGCACAGACATATATCTGAATGGTCTCCGGCATCAACATTCCGGTGTGTACAATATTCCAGTTTCCATGAACCGGAGAGTTAAACTCCAATCCCGGATGAAATGGTGCCGGATAGGACGCATCTTTTATTCTGATCATGGCTCCTTCCGGGGTTACATGGTTTTTCTCCATTTCCGTCTGTCCTACTCGTTTTAACATAAATTCCCTCTCTAAATTCTTTCCCACTACATTTCACATTTTGTTCAAAAATGCCCCGGCAGCTTAGTTCTTACATATCGCCAGAACCGCCTCACTCAGAGCACGGTATTCATCTGCCATCTCACTGTCAGGATAACACTCCATCAACGTTTTTTTCTGCTCTTCAGCTGACATTACAAGCTCGCTTCTGGAGAGGTACCCAATAGTACCACTATGGAAATCTTCTGCCAGTTCCTGCACTTTTTCTTCTTCTCTTGGCACATTTCTCCGATTCAGAATAAATCCGCCAAGTTTTGCATATCCGCGATTCTGGAAGCGTTCCAGCGCCATTGCAATGTTCGCTCCGGCATGAATGGACATATTTTCTCCCGAAGTTACAACAAATACATAGTCTGCATACCCACTCCGCATAGGCATGGAAAATCCGCCACACACTACATCGCCAAGTACATCGTAAAGGACTACGTCCGGTTTGTAGACTTCATATGCTCCGGTCTCTTTTAGTTTCTCCAGTGCAGTGATAATTCCGCGTCCTGCACAGCCAAGTCCCGGGGTCGGTCCTCCTGACTCCACACAGACAACTCCTTTGTATCCGATTCTTGTAATCTCTTTCAAAGTCACATTGCCTTTTTTCTCATTATAGATATCCAATACTGCCGGCATAGGTTCTCCATCGCGCAAGGCAATCGTAGAATCTGCCTTTGGATCACAGCCAATCTGCATAACTGATAATCCTTTTTCAGCCAGTGCGACCGCCATATTGGATACTGTCGTAGATTTTCCGATACCGCCTTTGCCATAAACTGCAATTTTTAACATGATAATTCCTCCGGTTTGGTGATGACATTGGAGTAAGCAGTCTTTGCCGACACTCCCTTAAGACGCCCTATTTTTCCAGAAAGCGCACTGATCACATCCTGCGGTGCATCAATCGCAATACTGATAATATGGATTCCTTTTTGACGGTACGGGATTCCCATTCTTCCAATAATATATTTTCCAGACTCATGCAGATATTGATTCAACTGCTCCGTCGCCTCCGGGTTTTCTACAATAATAGAAATCACTGCTACTCTTGTTTCCATACTTTCTCTCCCTGCTCTTATTCTAAGTAATCTGATCTTAGCAGATTCTCGGCAATAATTCTCCGCCTGGCTGTGGCAATAATGCCTGGGTTCCAATCTCCGTCATCATTACGACTTTTCCCGGCTGTTCTTCTGTAATTTCACCAATAATAGCAGCATTTTCTGAATATGGGCACTGACGCAATGTCTCCACAATCTTCGCTGCTTCTTCCTTCGGTGCAATGATGACCATAGTTCCTTCACATGCAAGATACAATGGTTCCAGTCCCAACATGCCACAGACACCCCTTACTTCCGGCTGAACCGGAATATTGGCGCTGTCAAGCTGTACGCCTACCTGGCTCTGCTTCGCAATTTCATATAATACAGTTCCCACGCCGCCACGTGTCGCATCACGAATAACATGCAGATCGTGTGTCCTGTTCATCACTGCTTCCACCGTCTTCCAAAGGGGTGCACAATCACTCTTGATATCGGCCTCAATTCCCAAATCTTCTCTCTCAAGCAGGATTGTACAGCCATGGCGTCCGATATCTCCTGTTACAATAACCGCATCACCGGGTTTCGCAAGCTCGCCGCCGACTTTAACTCCATCTTCAATCTGTCCCATTCCTGTTGTTGTGATAAATACTCCGTCCACCTGCCCTTTTCCGGCTACCTTTGTGTCACCGGACACGATGTGAACACCTGCTTCTTTGGCTGTTTTTCCCATTGCTGACGCAATTTCTTCCAGTTTGTCCATTGGAAATCCTTCCTCAATGACAAATGCACAGGTCAGATACAGTGGCTTTGCTCCCATACACGCCAGATCATTGACTGTTCCGCAGATAGACAGTTTTCCGATATTTCCTCCTGGGAAAAATGCAGGTGATACGATAAATCCATCGGTAGACACTGCCATTTTTCCAACTGGCGGATTTAACACAGCCGCATCATCCGCAGTCAGATCCGGATTTGCAAAATGTGCCGCAAATATGTTATCGATTAATTCTGATGTCTGACGTCCTCCGGCACCGTGTGCCATGGTGACTGTCTGATCTTTTATTCCATTATTCATAATATATCACTCCCAGCTTTTTATTTCATTTTCTCTGCTTCGCCGTACATATAGTACGCGGAACATGCACCTTCTCCTGACACCATGCATGCGCCAACCGGATGCTGTGGTGTACAGACCTTACCAAATACCTTACAATCAGAAGGTTTACATTTTCCCTGAAGAACATCTCCGCACCGGCATGCAGGATTTGCTTTTCCCTGAATCGGCGGAATCTTGTATTTCTTCCGTGCGTCAAACGCGCTCCATTCCTCTTGAAGTCTCATTCCTGAACCTTTGATTACGCCAAGTCCTCTCCATTCACTATCACAAGGTTCCATCATCTCTTCTACCAGCTTCTGCGCCTGTGGGCTTCCATTCTCTGTTACTACACGCGGATAACAATTTACAAAAAATGGCCTGCCTTCCTGAAACCGTGCCAGTGCCACTGCCAGCGCTGTCAAAAGTTCTTTTGCTGTAAATCCTGCTACCACACCGCTGACTCCTTCTTTTGCCAGTTCTTCACACAGCTTCGTCCCGGTGATCGCATTAACATGTCCCGGATACAGGAAAATGTCTGCGCTTCCCTTCAATGCTTCATATGCCTGCGGCATCGTTTTATTCGCTGTCAGAATCGAGTAGTTCGTCAAGCCCTCTTCCCTTGCTTTTTTCACAGAAAGACAAGCAGACGGAGTGGTGGTCTCAAATCCGACTGAAAGGAATGTAACCTGCTCCTTTGGATGTTCTTTGGCATACTCCTTCGCATCTACTGGAGAATAGACAATACGGATTTTCGCACCCTTTTCTCTTGCCCCGGCAAGACTCATATTCGTTCCCGGTACACGTACCAGATCACCAAATGTACAGATTGTCACTTGCCTTTCCAGTGCCAGATAAATTGCTTCGTCAATGAATCCGACCTGTGTTACACAGACCGGACACCCCGGTCCCGAAATCAGTTCCACCTGTTCTGGCAAAAGTTTCCGGATTCCAAGTCTGAAAATCTCATGTGTATGGGTTCCGCACACTTCCATGATCCGCACCGGAGGACCATCATAGCCTTCGATGATCTCTCTGGCTGTTTTCTTTTTTTCTTCCATTATAATAAATCCTCCATGAGCTGATCTGTCTCACTTTCATCTTCATCCGTAATCTTCGCGATTGCAACTCCTGCATGTACCATTACATAATCTCCCGGCTCCAGTTCATCCAGAAGTTCCGCAGAAACCTCCCTCTTTGCTCCATCAGCATCTACCACTGCCATGCCTTCATTTATTCGCACTACCTTTGCTGATAATCCAACACACATGCTCTTAACCTCCCATAATCTATTCTTTTTATCTTTCAAGATCTGTTTTTACTTTACATTTTTACTATCTGTCTGCTTCTTTTTATTCAGATATGCCATGCCGTAAACTGCCTGGCCAAGCCCGATACCGCCATCATTTGGTGGAATCAGATGATGCCGCAATACCTGGAACTTTCGATTTAAAAGTTCCTTTTCCACGAGTTCCAGCAATAGACGGTTCTGAAATACGCCGCCACTTAACGCCACCTGATTACATTTCTTCTGCGTTCGTACATTTTCGCAGGCAGCGCAGATCTCCATTGCAAGCAACTGATGAAATATATACGCAAGCTTTCCGACATCTTCCCCTTGTCTTCTGCCCTCGATCATCTGCCAGACAATTGCATTCGTCTGCAAGAAAATATGTTCATGCTCCTTAACATCTGTATGCTTACCATTCTTAGCATTTGGGGCATTCTTGACATTCTCGGCATTTTTGGCATTTTTGGTATTTTCCTTATTCTTTGCCTCATGTTCTTTCTGCCATGCCTCTGCTGCGAATTCCAGTGCCATGGACGCTTCCCCTTCAAATGTAGAGCTTTTTTGAATCCCCAGGATCGCACTTACTGCGTCAAACAGCCTTCCTGCACTTGTAGACTCAATTGCATTCAAATGTCGCTGTGCCATAGTAAGAATCACATTTGCTTCTGGTTCGGTACATAATTCCAATTCTTTTATGATATTTTTTGCGTTTTCTTTCTCCCTCACAAGTCCACCAATGATGGAGACTGCAATACGAAATCCTTCCTGGGAAGCAATGTCTCCGCCTACATGCCAGAATGACTCAATACTGCCTATTCGTTTGAAATGTTCATAATCTGCGTACAGAATCTCACCGCCCCAGATAGTACCATCCGTTCCATATCCGGTTCCATCAAAGGAAACGCCAATAACTGGACCTGCGCAGTCATTTTCCGCCATACAGGATAAAACGTGCGCATAATGATGCTGCACTTGTATCATTGGCAGCTCCATTTCATGCGCCACCATTGTGGAATTGTACTTCGGATGCAGATCTGCCACTACAAGCTCTGGCTCTACTTCCAGCAAAGCAGTCAGTCGCGTGATCGTCTCCTGAAGCGCTTTCACCGTCCGAAGATCTTCCAGATCTCCTACATACGGCGCCGGATAAAACCGGTCATCATGTCCAATACAACATGCATTTTTCAATTCTCCGCCCACAGCAAGTACCTGCCCTTGCCACGCTTTTGAAAGCATATATGGGAGTGGTGCATACCCCCGGCTTCTTCGGATCATATACGGTTCTTCCCGGTAAAAATCCATCACGGAATCGTCTGCACGGATACGGATCTTCCGGTCATGAGAAAGTATGCAGTCGCATAAATGTGACAGTTCCTCTTTTGCTTCCCGGTCATCTCTGCAAATTGGTGCACCGGAAATATTTCCACTGGTCATCACGAGAAAATCCGGCATCTGAATGCCGTCATCATACTGAAATAACAATAGTTGAACCGGTGCATAAGGAAGCATGATCCCCACCTTCGGATTAAAAGGAGCTACCGATTTTGCAAGTTTGCTTACGCCTTCTTTTTTATCCAGCAACAGTATCGGTTTTTGATGCCCGGTCAGTATCTTTTCCTGTTCTTCGCTAAGTTCACATACACGGCGCACCGCCTCTTCGTTACGTGCCATCACTGCAAATGGTTTGACCGGACGTTTTTTTCTTGTCCGCAAAAGTTCCACGGCTGATTCCTTTGTCGCATCACAGCACAAATGAAACCCACCGATTCCTTTGACTGCCACAATTTTGCCTTCCGCGATTACGCGTCTGGCGTAAGTAACCGCGTCTCGTCCTCGTTCGCTTCTTTCTGCCAGATACACCTGTGGTCCACAATTATTGCAGCAAACAGGCTGTGCGTCAAATCTGCGGTCCTCTGGATCATGGTATTCGTGTGCACAGTCCTGGCACATTGGAAATTCTTTCATACTGGTACGTTCCCGGTCATACGGAAGTGCATCTAAAATAGTCAGTCTCGGTCCGCAGCATGTACAGTTAATAAATGGATGCAGATACCGTCTGTTCCCCGGCTGATACATCTCTTCCTTGCACTCTTCGCAGATTGCAATATCCGGAGAGACAAAGATTTCCCCTTTCGTCTTTTCGCTCTCAACAATCTGAAAATCTTTATAAATTTCCGGATTTTCAACGTCTTCTATATTCATCTTCAAGATTGCTGCACGTTTCGGAGACTGTTCACGGATCATGGTCACAAATCTATCCACCTGTGCTTCTGGCGCCTGTGCGAAAATCTCTACATAAGGACCTTTGTTACTGACGCTCCCATGGATATTACAAGTCGTTGCGTGACGGCTTACGGTTGGACGAAAACCGACTCCCTGAACAATTCCGTAGACACGGATTCGTCTGGTCACTGTTTCTTTCATCTCTACGCCTCCCGCTTTTTCATTTCCTCAAGCAATTTTCCTGACACGGCAAAATGTGTGGCATCTATAAAAATTCTTTTTCTTTCCGTCTCATGTGCATCTGCCACATAACCTGTTCCAGCCATTTTATAAGCATCTTCAGTCATGCGTTTCATCATCGGATCTGCAAAAACAATGTCGTAATCCTCTTTCTTGATAAGCTCCATATAATCATCTTCTTCTCGAAGTGAAATGTCACCTTCTTCGGAGAGTTCCTGCTTCATCATGAACCAGCTTGCTACCGTAATAACTGCATTGTTATCAACAGCTGGATCCCCATTTACTTTCTGGCATCTTCGTCTGATTTCTGCACGCATTGCATTTCCAATAACCTGCTGATGCACGATCAGAATTTTCTTTCTCCGATAATCCATATCCGGAACCAGCTCTTCTACAATTGGGTAAGTGACCTCATAAGGTGTGCCAAATGTTTTTTCCAGATATTTCGCAGCTGCCAGAGCCGCCGTGGAAACTACAATATTTTTTTCAACCTCTCCTGCTGTTCGATGATTATCAAGACCATCCGTGCTCCGGCAGACATTTTCTCCCATGCAGTAGCAGATTGCTTCTTTTCCTTCTTTTTCCTGGTAATATTCTCGAATCTTCTTTGGTGCCTGAAGGTCACTTATGTCCTGCGGCGTTAATCCAAGAACTCCGATCTTTCCCTGTTTTTTCTCAATATCCAGATTCGGCTTAGCTCTTTCACTTGCCTCATCAATCATTTTCTTTTCTGCAAATGTCCGGAAAAGCTCCAGCCATGCTTTTTCTTCGCCCACATCATATAATTCCATACCATCTGTATCAATGGTAATAACAGGCATATTTAATTTTTTCTCACACATTCTTCCAAGTGCCTTGTAATCCGTTCCGATTACTGCCGGAACCGGTGTCCCGATGATTGCTACAAACTTTACATCGAGCTTTGAAGCTGCATTCACCAGCTTCTCCACCAGACGGTCATCTCGTCCGAGAATTGCGTCCATATCACGCAGTCCCGCACTGAACAAGGCACTTTTTTGTTCAAACCAGCGCGGCTCATCAAAACCACATACATTTCCTGTACATCCGCCGGCGTCACAGATTACGATCAGTCCCCCAAGTTCATATAACACGGACACCGCACCAGACTGATCCGGTGCAAATGGTGTCAGATATTTTCTAAGTCCTCTCACTATACTACCTCCAGTAATTGTTCGAATAATCTTCTCACTCCTGCATATCCATATGGCTGTTCTTCCCCGTTCCACATGACATATGGACAATCCGGATGATAATAACAGGCATCTTTTCCGATTGCCAGATTCACATCGCTTTTCGCCGGGTCATAATAAATCATCGTTGGTTCCATATTGGAAAATACTTTCGTCTCTGGACTTATTTTTGCCAGAGAACGAATGTATGTGAAGTTCTCCACCGTGATTGTCCCGTAAATTTCCGGTACAGAAAATCCGTAACGTATCAAGGCTAATGATAGTTCAAATGGATCAGCGTTCAGGCATTCTCCGATTGCAAAAGAAGCATCCGGACACTTCTGCCGGAATTTTTCCAGTGCATCTTCTGCCTGCTTTTTATATTTTTCATCATAAAATGCAACACCGAGTGCATTACCAAGTGCATGATACTGGTTTTCAATCTTGTCTATCTGATAGAGTCTTCGAAGCTCGATAAATGGAATTTGAAGCCGGTTGTGAAAATCTTCTGCTGCAAATCTTGCTTCGTGGTGCAGTACCAGATTGAAATTTGCTTCTGACATAGTCTGATATTCCATATAATCCTTACATCTGGAAATCTCATGAATCGTCTTCACTCCCGCACTGTGCAGCAGATCATAAATCTCACAGTCATCCACAAGCGGCGAGAAAAATCCCAAAAGATTGACTACATTGCCTTTCTTTTTTCCCGGCTCAAGCAGTGAATATAAGGACTGCCTTACATGTACCATCGGTGGTTTTCGGCCTTCTCTTGTAAGTGCATACATATAACAAGGTCTGACCGGAATCTCTACCCGTTCTTCCGCCTTTTTGCACACCCGCTCCATATCCGTTCCAAGAAGGGCATCCACACAGGTAATGCAGATCATAACGACCGACGGTTTTTTCGGACAGACACTGCAGATCTCCTCTACTGCTTTTGGAATTTTTTTCAAATGTCTTCCTGTCACAATATCGGTCTCGTCCATCATCAGATAATAAAACCGGTCATTATATTCTTTCATAGAACTGATCAGTGAAGTATTCCTTCCACAACACCCCGGAGCTACGATCAACATAATGGAATCTGGTACCGCAAGACCGGCACGCTTCACGCCAAAGCCTTCTGCCCCCGGTGAATTGAATGCCAGTGTAGCCGGCGAACTGTAGATCAGATGCTTATGTGACTGAAACTGTGTCGGAATCTGTTCCAGGCCAAGCCTGCTCAGTTCCTTCGTTGTACAGAAAAATGCTTCTTTTTCCACTTTCTGGTTTTCTACTTTCATCTTCGTAATTCCCACCATGTCCTTACTCCTCGCTTTCCAGTAATTTTTTTGCAAGGTCATAGAATCTTCCACTGATCTCTGACTCTGAATTTCCTTCAATCACCGTCTGCCCCTGATCTTCGTAACGGATGATTTCATTGCTTCTTGGAATCTCTCCCACGATTGGAATTCCGCTTTCCTTAGAAAATGCCTGCACTTTTTGCACCTCATTTTCCACGTTTCTGTGATTCAGCACAATGCCAAACACCCGTGCATAGCTTCGGTCTTCAAAATTACGAACTGCGCTGGAAATGTTATTAGCCGCATACAACGCCATCTTTTCTCCGGACGTTACAATCAATACTTTTTCTGCATAGCCTTCCCGGATCGGTGCTGCAAAGCCGCCACACACAACATCTCCGAGAACATCGTAGAGCACTACATCCGGCTTGTATGTCTCAAAAAGTCTCAAATCTTCCAGAAGCTGGAATGTTGCAATAATACCTCTGCCAGCACATCCCAGTCCCGGCGTCGGGCCGCCTGTCTCTATACAGAGTACGCCGCCAAATCCTTCCTTTGAAATATCTTCTAATTTCTCCGGTTCCTCGTCTTCCTCCCGCATATAGTTCATGACCGGACGAAGAGGCTTTCCTTCCAGCAGATTAATTGTAGAATCTGCTTTCGGGTCACAGCCTATCTGAATGACTCTTTTCCCCATTGTAGCAAATGCTGCCGCCAGATTCGAAGTTACTGTGGATTTCCCAATTCCACCTTTTCCGTAAATCGCTACCTTTAACATGTCTTTCTCCCAATTTTCCCCAACGAAAAGGACCTTTCTCCTTCCGGAAAAAAGTCCTTATATCTGCCACTAAAGTAGTATTCACCCTGAGAAATCTGTACAGATGCGATTTCTGCATGATGGATTCTTGTACAAGTAAGATGCACTTTCCCCAACTGCATCTTCCCTGTGTCTGATATATTCGACTATTCCCGCTCGGATCACCTTGCCGTCAGAGTCTTTTTTAATTATTTTCTTTTAAATTATCTTTGTTTATTATAACCTGCCAAACTACTTTTGGTCAACATATGCTATTTTATTCACAAAATTATTATTTCTTTTTCGGCAAAAACAAACTCAACAGCAGAGATACCACGAACACACCTGCCACTGCATTTCCATTGAAGATATCTCCCACCTCATGTGGAAATGCACTGAAGAAGTTGCCGGATGTCTGTGTCAGTCCTACACCGATTGCAAATGCCAGTGATACAATGACCATCGTCCGGTCATCGAACTCACATTCTTTGAGCATCTTGATTCCTTCATACATAATAGACCCGAACATCATAACTGTACAGCCACCAAGAACTGCCTGTGGCAGGGAATTAAAAAATGCTCCCAGCGGCGGGAAAAGTGATGACAAAATCAAAATAAATGCTCCCATCAAAATCGCAAACCGGTTGATGACCTGCGTCATCGTTACAAGTCCCACATTCTGGCTGAAAGAAGTCAACGGCAGACATCCAAAACAGCCGGAAAGTGCACTGGAGAATCCATCTACAGCAAGTGACCCCTGCAATTCTTCCATCTTGATCTCGCGATCCAAAGCACCGGTACATACGGCGCTTGTTGCACCAGTTGTCTCTGCCGCAGATACAAGAAATACAATAGCAATTGTCAAAAATGCTCCCAGATCAAAGATTGGTTTATGGCTGGTCAGAAAGACCAGCTTCGGCAGACTGAAGACTCCAACTTCTTGTACAGTCTTTGTAATTCCGGAAAAGTCTACCATCGGCGCAATGCCTGCAACTGTAAAAATGATCGCCAACAGATATCCAAGAATCAATCCCACCAGGACATTCAAATTCTTATATACCCCTTTCAGTAAATATCTGGCTACCAGGCATACAATCAGGGTAAATGCTCCAACAACCAGATGATACCATGCGCCAAAATCAGCAGCTCCGCTTCCGCCGCCCCAGGAATCCATACCTACGGACAATAACGAAAGTCCGATTGCGATAACTACACACGCGGATACGACCGGTGTCAGGAAGCGCTTCCAGTATCTGGCACTAAGCCCCACCAGTCCTTCGAAAATACCTCCTAAAATAACAGCACCAACCATCCCTTCATATCCAAGTTCCGGATTGGTACAGATTACTAACAGACTTCCAAGAAACGTAAAGCTGACTCCCATAACTATCGGAAGCCCCGACCCGATCTTCCACACCGGATATAACTGCATACATGTTCCGATACCTGCCACGAACATCGCACATTGTAAAAGCTGGGTGATCTCTGCAGAAGTCAAGTGTTCCCCTGTTCCTCTTACAAGCGCGGCACTGCAAACGATCAGCACCGGCGCCAGGTTTGATACAAACATAGCCAGTACGTGCTGCAGCCCGAATGGAATTGCTTTTTTCAGTGGCACTCTTCCGTTCAGCCGGTAAATATTCTCCGTGCTGACATCTGCCACTTTTTCTTCTTTGTTTGTTGTACTCATTGTTTTATCCCTCTCAAATCCTTTTTCTTACTTTTATTAGTCCGGTCTACTCAACCTTCCCAATCTCACTGAACGGCCAGTAGCGGAAAACGGCCTTTGCAAGAATCGCATCTTTTTCTACGAAATGATTCTTCCAGTACCTGGAATCCAAACTGTTATTACGATTATCCCCCATCATAAAATAGCAGTTTTGTGGAACTTCATATGGTCCGAAATCTCCGATCGGTACTTCGTTGCAGAAACTATCATCCAATGGCTTCTCTGATCCATCTATGTACACTTTTCCGTCTTTCACTTCCACAGTCTCCCCAGGCAGACCAATGACTCTTTTTATAAATATCTTAGATGGATCATCCGGATATTTAAAAATGACGATATCAAACCTCTGCGGATCTTTTGATTTATATGCAAGCCGGCTGCCGATGATCCGGTCTCCCTTCATAATTGTTGTCTGCATAGATTCAGACGGAATCACCGCATTGATATAGACCAGTTTATTTAGTGCAAACACGACCAGAAAAATGATAAGAAATGTCTTGGCATAATCCCATATCGTTGCAAGTACCCCTTCTTTTTCCGGTTCATGTTTCCCTTTCTTTCCACTCATATATATATCTTCCCTTCTACTTGAACATTCTCTTTTCAAAACATCATGTGTGATAGCTCACAAGATGTTTCTATTCTACCACACATTGCCCTATGCAGGAAACTAATTTCTATTTCTATTTTTCAATGCTTCCAGTTATGGCAAAAATGGCAAAAATCACATTTTCATCTTGCTTTTACGTTTTTTCAGGTCTATAATAACTGGTAAATCGGAACGCCCCATACAATACATATCATTCTATGGGCATTCCGCAAATTACATGCGGGGAGCTGGTGAAAACCGGCTGAGAGGAAGCGTAATTCCGCTTCGACCCATAACCTGATTTGGATAATGCCAACGTAGGGAACATATCTTAACGCGATAATTAAGGAAGATGCTCTACGCATCTTCTTTTTTTATACAAGCGATACATTGGGGACACCACCTTGTACCGCTATAGAAAAACTCAGACAAAAAATGAAAATGGAGGCAAAATGAACATGAGAAACTACACTACACAAATGGATGCAGCCAGAAAAGGAATTCTCACGCCTGAAATCAAGACCGTCGCTCAAAAAGAGCATATGTCCACTGACGAGATGATGAAGCTCGTTGCTGAAGGCAAGGTTGCAATCTGTGCCAACAAAAACCACACATGTCTGAATCCGGAAGGCGTCGGCAGTATGCTTCGCACGAAGATCAACGTAAATCTCGGAGTCTCTAGAGACTGTAAAGATTACGATATCGAAATGCAGAAAGTGATGAGTGCTGTAAATCTCGGAGCAGAGGCCATTATGGATTTATCCAGCCACGGCAACACTCAGCCTTTCCGGCAGAAGCTGACACACGAATGTCCGGCAATGATCGGAACTGTTCCGGTCTATGACAGCGTCATCCACTATCAGAGAGATCTTGCTACTCTGACTGCACAGGATTTCGTCGATGTAGTACGTCTTCACGCTGAGGACGGTGTGGACTTTGTAACACTGCACTGTGGAATCACCCGCAAAACTATTGAACAGATCAAAAAACACAAACGTAAAATGAATATCGTAAGCCGCGGAGGAAGTCTTGTATTTGCATGGATGTGCATGACCGGAGAAGAAAATCCGTTCTATGAACATTTCGACGAGATTCTGGATATCTGTGAAGAATACGATGTTACCATCTCCCTTGGTGATGCATGCCGCCCGGGATGTCTGGCCGATGCCACAGACGTATGCCAGATTGAAGAGCTTGTACGCCTCGGCGAACTGACAAAACGTGCATGGGCACATAATGTACAGGTCATGGTCGAAGGTCCTGGACATGTACCACTTGACCAGGTCGCAGCCAATATGAAAGTTCAGCAAAGCATCTGTATGGGCGCTCCATTCTACACACTTGGACCACTCGTCACAGATATTGCTCCTGGATATGACCATATTACTGCTGCCATTGGAGGCGCAGTTGCTGCCATGAACGGTGCTGCTTTCCTTTGCTACGTAACACCTGCCGAGCATCTGGCACTGCCAAATGTCGACGATGTAAAACAAGGCATCATCGCTTCTAAGATTGCCGCCCACGCCGCTGACATTGCCAAAGGTATCCCTGGTGCAAGAGATATTGATGATAAAATGGCGGATGCACGCCAGAAACTGGACTGGGAAGCACAGTACGCCTGTGCTCTTGACCCGGATACTGCAAGAGCGATCCGCGACAGCCGCCGTCCGGAGGATGACCACAGTGATACATGCAGTATGTGTGGCAAATTCTGTGCCGTACGAAGCATGAACAAAGCACTTGCCGGCGAATACATCGATATTTTATAATTCACCTGCCACTTATAGCAGGAATCTTCTCAGGAGATAGAATACATAAGAAAAAGGAATACACAGAAAAAGCTTCCAGATACAAATACATTTCATCTGGAAGCTTTTTCTCTAAAAACCGTTTTATTTATTTTCCTTTTTCCATCTCTTATGAATGTCATTCAGATACTTTTTATTGTACGCAGCCCATTCGTACTGTGACATATACTCCCCTTTATATGCATTCATAATCTCTGCATCTTTTTTATTGAATTTGTAATAGTCACAGTCGATCATCTCCGGAACAATGGCAATATTATTGTAGCTTTTCTCTATTACGTCTTCTGCTTCCAGCTCCTTCAACGTCTGTTGCAGTGATGACAAAATCTTCTGAATATACCACTGTTGTTTTTTATCATAGGGTTCATTTTCAAATAAAACTGCTGCCAGTTCCTTCACTGAGCAGGAAGAACCGTTGCGATCCACCAAATATGCCATTACCTCTTTCGCCTTCGATCTGCTGAAATGTGCCGGCTTTCCAGTTCTGTCATATACTTCAAAATTGCCAAAGCACTGAAATTTCAGTCTTGGTTCATTTTCAGCCGGCAATGGATAGCGAAGATCTTCCGTCTCTTTTCTGATTTTCCCAGCCGTTACTGGTTTTTCAATATAACCGCTGGCATGTATTGCCATTGCGTCTTTTGTGTACTCATCATATCCTGTAACAAAGATAATATTAATGTCCGGAATAATTTCTTTTAACTGTTTTGCCACATCGATGCCGCTCACACCACGCATACAGATATCTAAAAATGCGATTTTGCATCTCGTCTCCTTTGCAAACTCCAGTAATCTGGACGGTTTGCTAAATGGGTAAATATTTGCTTTCGGGCATACCTCCCGGACAGCTTCGCACGTCATCTCCAATGCCAATGGTTCATCATCTGCTATTATAATGTTCATGATTGTCCCCTTTCGGTAAATTAATTCGTATTTTAGTTCCTTTTCCCTTCTCACTGTAAATATCTACAGTTCCATTGCACATCTTTTGAAACCGGATTCTTGCGTTACGGACTCCTATGTGCTGTCTTCCATCACTTTGCTCTTCCATCTTTGATATATCAAACCCGACTCCGTCATCTATGATGCAAAGTTCAATCTGTTCTTCATTCTCTCTTGTCGTAATTCGAACAGCTCCCCCATCTTCTTTCTGTCCAACTCCCCAGTTTATTGCATTCTCAACAAAGGGCTGCACAGATAACATTGGCACTTTAAAATCAGTTTTCTGCAGATCATATTCTACATGCAGATCATCTCCAAATCGAAGCTGTTCCAGATATAAATATATTTTAACATATTTTAGTTCTTCTTCAAATGGAATTGATTCTTTTTTGTCAATTGCGTTTATATGATTGCGCCAGTAATCCGCAAAATTGATGATTGCCTTCTTCGCTTCTTTTGGATTTTTGCTGCAAAGCTGCGCCAGTGCTGTCAGCGAATTATATAGGAAATGTGGCTGGATCTGGGCAATCATCATTTGCATCTGATTCATGGACAATTCATGTTCCTGCTGTATCAGAATCTTTTCCTGTTCTACGATTCGATCATACTGTGCCATATGGACACTAATGCAAATATAGATCAGCGCCAGCGTTGTCGCCAGATTAAATGTGGTTGATTTCCAAAGCATTTGTGCCGGAATCGATGCAATCGGTATCAATCCGTACATAAGAAGGCTTAACACATCATGTCTGACAAGTGCTTTCCTGTGTTTTAACAAAATCACAATGTTTCCACACATCACAATAATACAATAAAACTGACACAGCCAATAAATCGAACCTTGTGTATAATCCCCCTGTGTGTCCAGATAATAAAACTTCCCACTGATATCACTGGAGATCCATAATATGATTGCAATCACTGTTGACAGCATGACCAGATACACGTAAGTATTTCCAATCTTCTCGTGTTGATAGATTGTCTCTTTTACATAATAGGTATAGACCATACATTCCAGAGAGAGACAGGTAAATGTCAGATTCAACATAAATAGAAGCCACACTTCATTCTTTCCGAAATCCATAGCGGTCCAGCTCAGTACATCTGCCGTAAGTACGATCATGTGAATCACAAGCCAGATGATCAGAATATAATCTAATGTATTCCTCTTTGCTTCCTTCGATGTAACATGTTTGATTCCACGTTGCATTTTAATCTTTGCAATACATGCAAACAGCAATACGAATGTAACTAATGCTGCAAAACTTTCCAAAGCGGTATTGGCAAAAGCTATTTCATCCGACATAAAAATCCCTCCATTTTTATTATCCGTATAATTTTTATGTATCATTTGACATCTTGTAATAAGAAAAGGATCCTTCTTTCTCGAAGAACCCTTATATGCACATCTATATAAAAAAGAAGCTGGAAATCGGACTTGAACCGACGACCCCTTCATTACGAGTGAAGTGCTCTACCAACTGAGCTATTCCAGCAAATGTTGTGATTGACGTACGACAACCACAACTACTATTATATCGAATCTTCTCAGATTTGCAAGAACTTTTTTAGTTTCTGAAGCATTTCTGAAGCATTTTTTACTTCTTGCTTCTTATCAGTTCTCTTTTCCCATCTGGACAGTCAGATGCGGATATGCCATCTCAATCTCATTCTCATCCAGTTTCAGTTTGATTTCTTCCAGAATCCTCCATCTTGCATTCCAGTAATCTTCATTCTTCACCCATGCACGGGCACCAATGACTACCGAACTTTCTGCAAGTTCATGGACAAATACCAGAATTTCTTCATTCTTGATGGTCGCATCGTCCTGTCTGATAATCTCCTCAATGACCGCCTTTGCTTTTCGCAAGTCCGCTTCATAAGCAATATCTACTTTCAGATCCAGCTTTCGCTCCGCCTTAGCCGTTGCATTCGTCAGACTGTTATTGGTCAGCATTCCATTTGGGATCACAATCGTTTTATTATCAACGGTCGATAATTTTGTATAAAAAATCTGAATTTCCTTTACCGTCCCTTCGTTGTGGTTTGTATCCTCAATAATATAATCTCCCACTTCAAATGGTTTCAGAAGCAGAATCAATACTCCGCCTGCAAAATTAGAAAGGCTTCCCTGCAGAGCAAGACCGATTGCTACACCGCCAGAAGCAATAATCGCTGCCACTGAAGTTGTATCAACTCCTAATTTTGCTGCAATCATAAAAATCAACAGAAAATATAAAGAAAATTTCAAAACAGAGTCTACGAACTGCTCTACTCCTTTATCTGCACTGGACCTTGCCAGCGATTTTCTCACAATTTTCCGTATAAATTGGATCAGAACACGCCCGATCATAAATACTGCAATTGCGATCAGCACTTTCACTCCAAATCCGATCAGGTCTGAAAGATGCTCCTGCAGATACTGCGTTGCCTGATTCATCTCATTCACTGCATCCTGCGTTGCATCTGTCACTCCTTTTGTCGCATCTGCCACCCCTTGTGACACATCCCCTGAATCCACTTTTAAGGATGTCCCCTGTGTGGTTGCCAATTTTAACAACATGCTATTCATATTATTGTCTCCTGCTTTACTTTCTAGTTTACATTTTCATATCCAGTCTCTCTATTTCTTCAGGGCAAGAAATGCACTCAATGTTCCGCGTTCATTTCCTGTTGTTCTGTGTGAGAACAAAATATCCGGGTTGCAGTGTGTACATACATTGGTCACTGCAATATGCTCCGGAAGAATTCCTGATTCTAAAAAAACAGACTCATTTGCCTTCCATAAATTCAACTGATATTTTCCATTTTCTTTCTGATAAAAAATTTCAGGCCAGAGATTTTCGTCATAATTCTCACAGAATTTTTTAATAACATCTTCACTGACTTCATAACAATCCTGACAGATAGACGGTCCTACCGCTCCTAAAATATCTGCCGGATCACAACCAAACTCTTCCTCCATCTTTTCCACAGTTACTTTTCCAATCTTTCCAACTGTTCCTCTCCATCCAGAATGGCTCAGTCCAATGACTTTCTTCACCGGATCCACAAAATAAAGTGGTACACAATCTGCATAAGAAGTTACAAGACAGATTCCCGGCACGTCCGTAATCATTCCGTCTGTCTCAGGAAAGGACTGTCCCCTCTCCCTGGCGTACACGCGCTTTACATTCGTCGTATGTGTCTGCTGCGTATAAGTAAAATCTGCCACTTCTACGCCGATTGCCTGCGCAATCAGTTCACGATTCTTTTTCACCGCCTCCGGATTATCTCCTCTTGTCAGGCTGATGTTCATAGAACTGAAGCACCCGGTACTGACTCCACCCAGTCTGGTAGAAAATCCGTGGTTAACGATTCCTGTATTTTCCAAAAGCGGATAGGACAGATACGGCACACCGCCGCGCTGCCGCTCTACAAATATCTGCTCATTATTCTTATATTTTAATCCAAGACTCATATATTTCTCCTAACTTCATCTGTCCATACTTCGTTGCTGCATTTACATATCTTCAAATCCAAAAGCTACATTAACTACATCAGTGTAAATGCATCTTTATATAGCGTGATTTCTTCCTGACCCTCAGCTCCGGCTATGGCAACCACGTCGAATCTGCATGGTACGTCATCGTTCCCCTGCTTCATCAGAAAATGCATGGCACATTTTGCGATAGTCTGTTGTTTACGGGCATCGACCGCCTCTGCCGGATAGCCGCTTACACCCGTAGTTCTGTATTTCACTTCTACAAATACAAGGTATTCTCCGTCTCTTGCAATCAGATCGATCTCTCCCAGCCTGCAGCGATAATTATATGTCACGATCTTGTATCCCAAAGATTCAAGATAAGCACCTGCTTTCCTTTCATAGCCGGTGCCTGTCCTGCGATTATTCTTCTTATACATAATTATGTATGAAAGATCTTCTGTGGATCGGTGTCGGTCCCAGTTCTTTTAACCCTGCAATATGCGCTTTCGTTCCATATCCTTTATTACTTTCAAAATCATACCCCGGCAGTACCTTGTCATATTCCACCATCAGCCGGTCTCTCGTCACTTTTGCAATAATACTCGCTGCCGCGATAGAAATGCTTTTCGCGTCACCTTTGATGATCGGCACCTGCAAAATGTCTACCTGTGGAATCGTCACTGCATCATTTAACAAAATGTCCGGACGCACTTTCAAATTATCAATTGCCATACGCATTGCTTCATAAGTGGCCTGCAAAATATTAATTTCATCAATTCTCGCAGGACTTGCCATACCAATCCCCGTTGCTACCGCGCGGTTCATGATCTCGTCATACAGCATTTCACGCTTTTTTTCGGACAGCTTTTTTGAATCATTCAGATACAGGATCATATCATCTTTGGGCAGAATCACAGCTCCTGCCACGACCGGACCTGCCAACGGTCCTCGTCCGACCTCATCAATCCCGCAAATGTACGGATAATCCTTGTATTCTTCTTCAAATGTGCTCATTGCTTTTGTTCTTGCAATCTCTTTTTCCAGACGTTCCTGCTGTTTTTTCAGCTTTTCTTCTTCCCGCTTATTCATGCCTGATCACTCCCATCTTGTCAAATGGATAGATACGCACCCACGCTTTTCCCATGATCGTATCTTTCTTCACTTCTCCTACACTCGGGTCACGGCTGTCCTGACTGTGATTCCGGTTATCGCCAAGTACAAAATATTCATCTTCTCCAAGGGTAATTGGCTGCGATGCCGCCATCGGATCGTCCATCCGTTCATTTCCATAAATGTCTGATTCCAAGCGGCTGCCATTGATATAGACATAACCGTCTACTACCTGTACCGTCTCTCCCGGCAACCCGATAATACGTTTTATATAGTAAGTATTTTCCTCATACTGATATGGAAATACAATAATATCAAAACGTTTCGGATCTTGGAACCGGTAAGACAGCTTGTCCACCAGAAGCTGATCTCCATCGCTTAGGGTCGTCTCCATGGATGACCCGCTGACACTTGTTCTTTGTCCCACATAAGTAATGATGACATATGTTAAGACAAGAATGACTATAATATAAAAAATCCACCCTAATATCTCTCTTATAATTCCCGGCTCTCTCCTTCTTCGTCTTCTTGACATAGAAAGTAAGTTCCCCTTTCTGATTTCTATTTACCTTTACGCTTCTTCTGTCTGTGGATACTCAAGCGTAAGTCGTCCAAGCTTTCCTTCCCGGAAATCATCCATCAAAAGCATGGCTGCCTTCTCCGTATCCAGTTCATTTCCACGGACAAGGCAATGTCTGCTTTCTGCAATACGCCCAAGCATTACATATGGGTCTTGGGCAGATGTAATGGTATACTTATTCTCCAGTACACCCGGATAATTTGCTGCCAGAAAACGGATCAGCTCTGCTGCCAGCTCTTCTGTCTGTAACACCTCATCCTTAATCGAACCGATCAGCGCAAGCCGCAATCCTACTGTCTGATCTTCGAATTTTGGCCAAAGAATTCCCGGTGTATCCAGAAGCTCTACCTGTTTGTTCAGGCGGATCCATTGTTTTCCTTTCGTTACACCTGGCTTGTTACCGGTTTTAGCGGCTGCTTTTCCGGCAAGTGAATTAATAAATGTAGACTTTCCTACATTCGGAATTCCAACGACCATGGCACGAACCGGACGGTTCAGAATCCCACGCTTTCTGTCGCGCTCGATTTTCGCCTTACATGCCTCCTGGATCACGCTTTGTACGGATTTTACTCCGCCACCTTTTCTTGAATTCACTTTCACAACATGGAATCCTTTTTTCTTAAAATATTCGGTCCATGCCTCATTCCATCTTTCCTCTGCCAGATCTGATTTATTCAAAATGATCAGTCTCGCTTTATTCTTACCAAGCTCATCAATATCCGGATTCCTGCTGGATAACGGAACCCTGGCATCTACAAGCTCAATGATCAGATCAATCAATTTAATATTTTCCTGCATCATACGCTTTGCTTTTGTCATATGACCCGGATACCACTGAAAATGCATATTTCTACTCCTTTACAAATCCAAAGTGTGTTTTTGGCGAGATGACAAACCAGGCTTTTCCGTAAATGTAGCTGTATTTCACATTTCCTACATTGGCATTACGGCTGTCTTCACTGTTCTGCCTGTCGTCACCAAGAACAAAATATTCATCACTGCCTAATTTTATCTTTTCATTTACAATGCCTACATCATCAATCTTGGAAGTCTCATAATCTTCTTGCAGCTTTTCACCATTGATGTAGACTGAATTTTCGATAATCTCCACGCTCTCTCCTGGAAGAGCAATGATCCGCTTAATATAATAATGGGAATTTTCATTTCCCTTTGGTTTAAATATAATGACATCGCCACGCTTCGGCTTGCTTGCATTATACACAATCCGGTTGGCGAGCACAATATCCCCGTTTTCAAGAACCGGCTTCATCGAATCTCCGACAACACTCACACGCTGTCCGAAATACCATACACACACAAATGCGATCAGTATTGTCAATGCAATCTGAAAAATCCACTTTCCAATAACTGGGATTAAAGACCAGTCTATGCTTCTTAACAGCTTTACAACTTTTTTCTTTGTCGGCTGCTGCATTCTCTTCTGCTGTCTTAAAAGTTTTCTTCTCTTAGCTTCCCGCTGTTTCCGGCGTTTCTTTGCCGCCCTTTTTCTGGCATTCTCTCTGCCCGTAAAATTACCCCTTATCGAACTTTTTTTCATAGATTTATCCCTATATCAGAAAAAGGACAATTACATGTATGTAGTTGTCCTTTTTTACTCTGTTCTCTTCGTTTAATTATTTTACCAGCTCTTTAACTTTAGCTTTCTTACCAACGCGGTCTCTTAAGTAGTTAAGTTTAGCTCTTCTAACTTTACCTCTTCTTACTACTTCAACCTTCTCTACGTTAGGTGAGTGAACTGGCCATGTCTTCTCAACGCCGATTCCATTAGATGTCTTTCTAACTGTAAATGTCTCTCTTGAACCGCCACCCTGTCTCTTAAGAACAGTTCCTTCAAAAATCTGAATTCTCTCACGGTTACCCTCTTTAATCTTACCGTAAACCTTTACAGTATCTCCAACTCTGAATTCTGGAGCCTGCTCTTTTAACTGAGCTGCCTCAATATTCTTAATAATATCGTTCATCTGTGTGACCTCCTTGTTTAATTGGACGTTCTTAATACAAAATGTACCAGAGGACCATCTCGTTTTTCTTCACAACATGCTATATTTTATCACAAACTTCTTTATGTTGCAAGAAGTTTTTAATTTTATTTTTTCATTTTATTTTTTTATTTATTTTTCCGGCAATCCTTTCAATGTTTTTAATCTTTCCAGATTGTAAATTGAAAGTTTTCTAAATTCTACTGTCCTGTAGCTTCAAGCATAATTTCTTTCGCCAGCTTCTGCTCTTCTTTTGTCAGTTTGGCTTTTTCAATCAGATCCGGACGGTTCTTTGCTGTGCGGATCACAGACTGCTCTCTGCGCCATTTTTCTATATTCGCATGATGACCGGACAAAAGTATGGCTGGCACCTGCTTATCATGCCAGATCTCCGGTCTGGAATACTGTGGGTACTCAAGAAGATTATCCTGAAAACTCTCGAATTCTGCGGACACATCATTATGCAGAACCCCCGGCACCAGTCTGGAAATCGCATCGATCATAATCATAGCCGGAAGCTCTCCGCCAGTCAGGACATAGTCTCCAATCGACACATAGTCTGTGACAACTTCATTTAATACCCGTTCATCAATTCCTTCATAATGTCCGCACAAAAATACCAGATCTTCTTCCTGGGCAAATTCCTCTGCCATCGTCTGGTTAAATGTCTTTCCCTGTGGAGACAGATAAATCACACGCGGGCTTTTCCTGGTACCCGGATTGCTTAGCAAAGCTTTCGCTTCTATTTTCTTTTTCACAGCCTCATAGCACTGATACACAGGCTCTGCCTGCATCAGCATACCTGCTCCCCCACCATAAGGATAATCATCTACGCTGTTGTGTTTGTTAAATGCATAGTCTCTGATATTTACCGCTTCTATATCCAAAAGTCCTTTTTCCATGGCACGTCCGATAATACTTGTATTCAGACCGTCCATCACCATGTCCGGAAATAATGTCATAATATAAAACTGCATGATTACACTCCTTAAATCAGACCACTCATCAGATGAACAGTAATGATCCCACTTTCCATGTCTACGTTCAGGACACATTCTTTAATTGCAGGCATAAGAACCTCTCCATGCTCCTTTGAATCAATCACATAGACATCATTCGCCCCTGTTTCCATCACGTCACTCAGTGTTCCGAATTCTGTTCCATCTTCTGTTATAACTTTCATGCCGATCATGTCTGCAACAAAATACTCATCTTCTTCCAGCGGCACAGCATTTTCTCTCGTCACGAGCAGCGGACAGCGTTTATAACGCTCAATATCATTAATATTGTCAAATTCTTTAAATTTAACAATAACGAACTGCTTAAAAAACTTCACATGTTCCACTTCCAGATCCAGCTTTTCTTTTCCCGTATCCAGAATTACTTTTTTCAGTTTCTTAAATCTTACCGG
The DNA here is from genome assembly GCF_000420885.1 of Dorea sp. AGR2135. Taxonomy (NCBI): domain Bacteria; kingdom Bacillati; phylum Bacillota; class Clostridia; order Lachnospirales; family Lachnospiraceae; genus Dorea; species Dorea sp. AGR2135. Next base: position 26,681 of record NZ_ATVU01000015.1, read on the forward strand.
ATCATCTGTAGTCGGAAAGACTTTCACTTCTCCGCGCACCCCGTGTGGCTGTGTGATGACACCTACCTGCAATAACTGTTCCATACATTCCTCCGCTTTTTCGAATCAATTCGTATATATCTATATCTGGTAACGTCCGAAGAACTTCCACTGTTCTGGCGGACACATTTCTTTCTTCATAAAGAGAGACAGGCCTGGTAAAACCCGGTCTGTCCCTATATCCATCCTGATTAATCCAGAATATCTACAATCACTTTCTTGTCTTCCTTCGCTGCCGCTGCTTTTACTACTGAACGGATAGCCTTGGCAATACGTCCCTGTTTTCCAATGACTTTCCCCATATCAGAATCTGCAACACGTACTTCCAGGATAGTTGTCTTCTTCTCCGTGCGTTCGTTTACCGTTACGCTTTCCGGATCATCGACAAGAGCTTTTGCAATGACTTCAACTAACTCTTTCATCTTTGTACCTCCAGGCACGAATTATCTATTTCTCAATTCCAGCTGCTTTAAAGATTTTTCCTACAACCTCTGTCGGCTGAGCTCCTGTATTTAACCATCTCTTAGCTGCTTCCTCATCTACAGAAATTCCGCTTGGCTCAAGGTTTGGATCATATGTTCCAATCTCCTCGATGAACTTTCCATCTCTTGGGGCTCTGGAATCTGCTACTACGATTCTATAAAAAGGTGCTTTCTTCTGTCCCATTCTTCTTAATCTGATTTTTACTGCCATTGTTCTTTTCCTCCATAAATGAAAATATTTATTTTTAATAGTTTTATTTATATAAAGTGCCTTGCACCATATACCATTTTTAGAAAGGCAACTTGAACTTGCCTTTTTTGCCTGGTTTTGCAAATGTCTTCATCATCTTCTTTGCTTCGTTGAACTGCTTGATCATACGGTTTACTTCACTGATGTCTACACCTGCTCCTTTTGCGATTCTGTGCTTTCTTGATGGATTTAAAAGATCCGGATCTCTTCTCTCAGCTGGTGTCATAGAATGAATCATAGCTTCCATACGTGCCATACCTTTTTCTGCTTCATCCATCTGCTCATCGCCAAGACCTTTCATCTTGCCCATTCCCATACCGCCAAGTCCCGGCAACATGTTCATGATATTTCCAAGTCCTCCAAGCTTCTTCATCTGCTTGATGCTCTCAAGATAATCATCAAAATCAAACTGGGCTTTTTTCATCTTCTTGGACATCTCTTTTGCTTTGTCCTCGTCAATGTCAAGTTCTGCTTCCGCCTTCTCAATCAGAGACAAGACATCTCCCATACCGAGAATCCGGTTTGCCATACGATCCGGATAAAATTGCTCCAGATCAGAAAGCTTCTCGCCCATACCGACATACAGAATCGGTTTTCCGGTTACTGCCTTAACGGATAACGCAGCACCACCTCTTGTGTCACCGTCCAGTTTGGTCACGATCACACCGTCTACACCAATCTTTTCGTCAAATTCTTTTGCCACATTGACCGCATCCTGCCCGGTCATAGCATCAATGACAAGAATTGTCTGATGTACAGTAACAGTATTCTTAATCTCTTCCAGCTCAGCCATCATATCTTCATCGATATGAAGACGTCCTGCCGTATCAAGGATCACCAGATTATTGCCATTCTTCTGGGCATGCTCAATTGCAGCCTTTGCAATATTCGCCGGTTTATGGTTGTCACCCATGGTAAATACTTCCACACCCTGCTTTTCCCCGTTGATCTGTAACTGCTTAATTGCTGCAGGACGATAAACATCGCAGGCAGCCAAAAGCGGTTTCTTGCCTTTTAACTTAAACTTACCGGCAAGCTTTGCTGTTGTAGTCGTCTTACCTGCTCCCTGAAGACCTGCCATCATAATCACTGTAATGGCACTTCCCGGCTGAAGCTTGATCTCGGTTGTCTCAGATCCCATCAGATTACAAAGTTCTTCATTTACAATCTTAATTACCATCTGACCCGGATTCAGACCATTCATAACATCCTGGCCGACCGCTCTTTCCTGAACAGTCCTAATAAAATCCTTTACAACCTTGAAGTTTACATCTGCCGCCAGAAGCGCACGCTTAATCTCCTTTAACGCTTCCTGCACATCTGCTTCCGTAAGTCTTCCTTTACTTCTAAGATTCTTAAATACATTCTGCAGTTTTTCTGTCAGACTGTCAAACGCCATACTATAACTCCTCTATGATTTCTCCGGACAAGATTCGAATTCCGCTTAAAATATCTTCCCTGCGTTCTTTCTCATACTCATCCAGCAATTCATCAATCTGTTTTACTTTATTCTTCACGGTCATGAACTTCTCAACAAGATGAAGCTTTTCTTCATATCCTGCCAGTGCCTGTTCACACCGCTTTACAATATCATGTACTCCCTGTCTGCTGATACCGGCATCCCTGGCAATCTCCCCAAGGGAGAGATCCTCTAATAGAAACTGTCCGTATATCTCTTTCTGATGATCTGTCAGTAATTCTCCATAGAAATCAAACAGAAGAGCCTGTTTTAGAATCTCGTTCACATTTATCACCTGTGTTATCATACACGATACGCCTCATGGTGTCAAGTATTTTTTCTTTACACTTATATTTTTATTGTATTTTCTCGCATACAATCCCTGTTCCTTCCTCTTTAGACTTCTAAAGTTTCAGAAAATCGCGGATATTCAACATTCCCCACCCCTGTTCGCCTGCTCCGGGTAAATGTATGCACGTCTCCCTGAGTCTTAATTTCACCTCTACATTGGTAATCCTCGGATATTTTTCCATCAATAAAGCAACCGCACCGGACACGACCGGAGTCGCCATGGAACTTCCACTTTTTACCGTATACGCATCTTTCTTTCCGTGTATCTGACTGTTGCAGGAAATAATCTGGTATCCCGGTGCTATTACGTCCGGTTTCACTACACATTCTTTCGTAGGACCGGATCCCGAACAACTCCCCTTCTCTGCTTTTTCTGTTTTTACAGCACCGACCGTAATCACTTTACGACTGTTTCCCGGAATTGCAATGGTTCCTTCTCCCGGTCCGTTATTTCCAGACGACACCACAACAACCAGACCTAAGTTCCAGAGATGTTCTACAGCTTCGATCAACATTTTTTCTTTCCCGGGCTCCAGATTTTCCCCAGCTCCTGCTGACAGATTCACAATCCGTATCTTATATTTTCTGTGATTCATTTCCACCCACTTAAGACCTGCAAGAATACTCGCTACATTTGCCTCCCCTTTTTGATCCAACACTTTTACAATAACAAATCGACAAAGCGGAGCAATTCCGGACAGAATCCCACCGGACATCTGTCCACTTCCACCTAAGATTCCTGCCACATGAGTTCCATGTCCATTATCATCATAACATTTTTCTTTCCTATATATACAGTCCCGCCAGCCGACAACCCTGCTCTTGAAATCCGGATGCGGCGCAAGTCCGGTATCCAGAACCGCAACCGTCACCCCTTTTCCGGTAAGCCCTGCTTTTTTTATATCATCACACCAATAATGCACCATCTTTTTTACACGATCCATAAATGTCTCTCCAAAATATTTCCTTTAAAAATAGAATATTCGACGAAATAAAAATTGATTTCTTCACGCATTTGTCGTATGATATTCTTGCTAATTACTGGGGAGTAAATAGTGACACCATAAGGGGAGGAAATTTATGGAATCCAAAAACTATTATGATATACTTGAAGTTTCCGTAAAGGCGTCCGCACAGGAGATTACACTGGCTAAAAATAAACTGGCCAAGCGTTATCACCCGGACGTCAATATGAGGAACGGAATTGATACAACTGATAAGATGCAGGAAATTCTGGAGGCTTACCTTGTTCTTTCCGATCCGGTAAAGCGTGCCGAATATGACCGGGAAATCCGCGGAAACCGTCCTTCGAAAATGCAGACATTTAATCTCTATGAAGAATCTGAAGAAGTTGAAGACCCAGATCATCCTACATTTGTAACTTACTGGAAAGCAGCCGGTGCCTTATATGACATCATCGAGCAAAGCAATGCCCTGTTCCGCCAAAGAGAAAACGCCGCCAAACTAGGTGAACTTGCGATCCAGGCACTGCATCATATCATTCTGCTGCGCGAAGCAAAAATTCCGGAGCGCTACTGGTATCCGGATATTATGAACTGGCTTCTGTTCAAATGGTATCAGAACCGGAATTATAATCTTGCATATCTTTTGAAGCTTTATGACGAGCATGAAAAGAATGATATGAACAAAATTGAAAAGTTAAAACTGCAGAACCGGGCTTACCGCTATCAGCATTCTGTAAAGAAGTTGCTGCGCTATTAAAGTCTAAAGCATTATTAAAATGTTATGTTATGACTCACAGCTTTCCTGTAAAGTCTAATGTAATGCGCAATATTAAAAGATATAATTTATTCACACATTTCCCCTCCAGACATAGGATATAGTGTAAATATTCTTTATGCGGAGGAATCAACATGAGCGATTTAAGCGCAACAAACTGTGGCTGTGGATGCGATGACGGAAGAAGAGGAAATGGCTGCGGATGCGGTAATGATTGCGGATTTGCAAATAATAGCTGCCTGTGGATTATCTTATTGCTTATCTGCTGTGGCGGATGTGGCAATGGCTGTGGCGGATATGGCAATGACAGTTGCCTGTGGATCATCTTATTACTCATCTGCTGTGGCGGACTTGGAAATGGCTGTGGCGGATGTGGTGGCTGCGGTGGATGCGGCTGTGGCAACGACTGCTGCTAGTTCACATCTTTCAAAGCAATTGCGTAGACTGTTTTATAAAGTCAAAATGAGGGAGATTCGGTTGAATCTCCCTCGTTCTATTTTTCTTCTCTCTCATATATAAATCTGATTTCTTCATAGATTTCCGCAAAATCCACCTTGCATTCTCCTCCGAATATTCCAACCGGAACCTGCGTATCAAATCCATAGATTTTCGGAATTTCTTCCTGTTCAAAATCATAGACGATCACTTTTTTCTTTTCCGGATCAACAAGCCAGTACTCTCGTACCCCGGCATTTTGATACTTCATTAATTTCAGGTAAGAGTCTTTCTTCTTTGTACTTTCAGATAAAATCTCTATCACAAAATCCGGCACTCCGTAAATCCCACGTCTCGTAATCTGATTTCTGTCACACACAATTAAAATATCCGGCTCTACTATTGTCTTATCATCTTTATCCAATTGCACACCTATTGGTGCAAAAAACGGAATACATGATCCGCCTTTTTTCTCTATGTATCTTGCTAAATATCCATGTATTTTAGCCGACAGCAACTGATGTACGCTTAGAAGCGGTGCCATATCATAGATCACACCATCAATCAGTTCAGCCCTCACATCTTCAGGAATGGCATAGTAATCCGAGATGGTATACTCTCCCTGCTTCTTTTTCTCTGCTAGATAAGTCACTGCCTCTGCCACTCTGTCCGGCTGCATCATGTTTTCTACGTCTTTTTTCATCTTCTTCGTTCTCCTTTCTTTGACAAATGTAATATGTCCGAAAGAAATATATAATTATATTATCTCATATTCAAAATATATTCAAGATATATTGCTATAAACATATTATTGTCACTTATTCACCACTTTGGAATATTACCTGATTACTATTAGGCTCCGAAATGATTGAAATTTGCAGATACATTTTGCGGATGATAAAGAAGCATCATCCGCATGTCGATAGATTACCATACTATTTCAGGAATTGCCATTACAGATTTCTTACAATTCTGTTACATTTTTCCGAATGTTACAACTACCCTTGCCGCATCCTGAGCATACGTTTATATTCGTTCAAATTCTCCTGAGTTCTTCTCCTCTCTTCCATCTGGTTCTTTTCCGTCTGTACATCTTCCAGTCTCTTTTTCAGCATACAATTTTCATCCAGTTCGTATACGGCATTTCCATCTATAATCAACTTTCTACTCATTTTTAATCTCCTTTCATATGATGCCTTAAGATTGCTTCCTTCTACGCACTTCCACTAGCACCTTAAAATATCTTCTTACTATAAAATATGCCCGTTTTTCATAATTTCCATTCAAATCACATATATATTTACAACGATAATTTAAGGAGCGCTTATGGATCAGAAGCCCAAATTAATGACTCCTTTTGACATGCTTGTTACTTCCTCTTCTCTTTATACACTAAAGCTGATGCTGCCTTTTGCACCTGCTTCCATGCAGCGCTCCTTAGCTATCTACATAAAATTTTCGGAACTGAAAGCTACGCTGGAACATTTCTATGGATTTCTAAATACAGACCATCCTAGTTCCGTCCTGGAGCAGTTAAAATCCTGTTTAAGCCCGGAAGAACAGACGCAGATGTCACAAATGGAAGATCTCATGAATATGATGGAAATGATGCAGACTATGAATTCTGATTCCGATGGGGAAAATGGTTTCTCCCCCATGGATTTTATGAAAGGAGTTTTCGACAATGAATGAATGGTTGAACCACCCGGCACTGAAAAATATGGATCCCGTGAAACTGGAGCTGATAAAGCTTGCTGCGAAACAAACAGAGGGGAAAAACGGGAAATCACTCGCCCCGGTCATGATGTCTCTGATCAGCAGTGCCCATAAAAAGGGAATCACTTTTTCTCCGGAGGAAATGTCCTTTGTTCTGGAAATCTTAAAAGATGGAAAATCAAAGGAAGAGCAGGCACAGATTGACCGCATGGTCCGGATGGTTTCCGGATATGCTAAGAGAGCCGGGAAATAATCCCAGCTCTCTTATCTCTTTTATCATTCAAGAATGCCTCGGCATTCTTGCTGCGAGGTGCGCGTCATGCAATTGCATGACATACTTCTACTGCGCACCTCTGCAATCCTGCCGGAGGCTATATCAGCTGGGGAATTGACTCCCAGCTGATATAAAATTACAGTGATTTTCTAAGTTCTCTGCGTCGTTTTGACTCTTCCCATTCTGCGGCTTCATCTTCTGTTGTAAGTTCAAGCCTTGGCACTGGAATCGGATGGTCGTTTTGATTCAGTGCTACCACTGTCAGATAAGCATGATTAATCAATGTTCTTGTGCCATCCATGGATTCTACATAGCTATCCACCTTAATGTCCATGGAGGTACGTCCCACATAGACAAGCTGGCCAATGATCACAACACTGTCACCTGAATAAGCTCCTTTTAAAAAACTTAAATTATCCACACTTGCAGTCGTCACATTTGTGTGGGTATGACGTTTTGCCACAAGTGCAGCCACCTCATCAATCCACTGCATGAGCATGCCGCCAAACAGACGTCCTGCTGCATTCAGATGGTTTGGTCTTACAATATGAACGGTCTCTACTCTGGAATCCGATACTTTTCTGCTTTCTACTTTCATATTAATATTCTACTTCCTGTAAATACAGTCCCTTCGGATCACAAGGATTTCCAACTGTCTTTTCTCCGTTAAAAATTGCCTCAATATCTTCTTTCTTTCGAAGTCCAAACCCAATATCCAGAAGTGTTCCGATCATAAGTCTTGCCATGTTGTGCAGAAAATCGTCTGCCTGAATGAGGATCTGCATTTCCTCATTATCTCCATAAATGTCAATGTCGTAGACCTCACGTGTCGTGTTCTTGCTCTTCTTTGCAGTAGAGAAATTACGGAAATCATGTTCTCCGATAAATAAAAGAGCAGCCTGCTGCATTGCCTTTTTATCCGGTGTCTTAAAGCAATGGTAAGTATGCTTACGCTCAAAAACACTTGGAACATCCATAATCGTCATACGGTAAACATAAGTTTTTGATACTGCATTCAACTGGGCATGGAAACGATCCGGAACCTCTTCAACTTCCGTAATTGCAATATCCATTGGCAGATACCGATTAAGATAATGCTGAATATCTTTTGTACTCAGATTAGAAGAAGTCTTAAAATTCGCCACTTGTGCGTAAGCATGTACACCGACTTCTGTACGGCAGCCACAATTCAGCTCAATATTCTTTTCACCAGTCATTTTCCCTAATACATCCATAATCTTGGCAGATATTGTGTTGTTAGATTCATCTTTTCCAAGTCTTGTCCAGCCTTGATAACGGCTGCCATCATATTCAATTGTAATTTTTATATTTCTCATAATCTTATACTCCCTGTATTTAAACTGTAATGATATTTTATCCTATCATCATACGATTTTAGTATAACAAATTCCATCATATAATAAAAGAGCCTGTTGAGGTTTCTTTTCATGAATGCCTCCATCAGCTGGGGGGATTGACTCCCACCACTGAAACCAGCTTATTTCTTACCGCCTATAGAAGTGGGAGTCATCTCCTAGCTGATATAATAGAAAATGCAATTCTCACTATGATACAAAAAAACTGCAACTCAATCTTACAAGTTACAGTCTTTTCATCTCTACATATTAAATTTACTTTTTAGTCTTCGTCGTCATTCTGGACTGTGTATGTCTGACGTTTTCTTGCCATCTCATCACTTTCCAGATATTCGTCATATGTTGTTATCTTGTCAATCATCTTTCCGCCCGGAACAATTTCCATGATACGGTTTGCAGTTGTCTGAACAATCTGGTGGTCTCTTGATGAGAAGAGAATGACACCTGGGAATTTTGTCATTCCATTGTTCAGTGCAGTGATACTTTCCATATCCAAGTGGTTCGTAGGCTCATCAAAAATCAGTACATTTGCACCGGAAATCATCATCTTGGATAACAGGCAGCGCACTTTCTCTCCTCCGGACAGAACTTTCACTTTCTTTACTCCGTCATCTCCGGCAAAAAGCATACGTCCGAGGAATCCACGTACATAAGTCGCATCTTTCTCTTCAGAGTACTGTGTCAGCCAGTCTACAATTGAATAATCATTCTCAAACTCACTTCCACTGTCTAATGGAAAATATGCCCGAGAAGTTGTGATGCCCCATTTGTATGTTCCCTCATCTGGCTCCATCTCTCCCATAAGGATCTGGAACAGTGTTGTCTTGGCAAGCTCGTTGCTTCCGACAAATGCGACTTTATCATCATGTCCCAATGTAAAAGAAATGTTGTCTAATACTTTTTCTCCGTCAATGGTCTTGCTCAGTCCTTCTACTGTTAATACTTCATTTCCAATCTCACGGTTCGGGCGGAAATCAATGTATGGATATTTACGGCTGGATGGCTGGATATCATCAAGCTGGATTTTCTCCAATGCACGCTTTCTTGAAGTAGCCTGCTTGGATTTTGAAGCATTTGCACTAAACCTTGAAATAAATTCCTGCAGCTCTTTGATCTTCTCTTCCTTCTTCTTGTTCGCCTCTTTCATCTGGCGGATGAGAAGCTGGCTGGACTCGTACCAGAAGTCATAGTTTCCGGCATAGAGCTTAATCTTACCATAGTCAATATCTGCAATCTGTGTACAGACTTTATTCAGGAAATAACGGTCATGTGATACAACGATGACTGTGTTTTCAAAGTTGATCAAAAATTCCTCAAGCCATGCGATCGCATCCAGATCCAAGTGGTTCGTAGGCTCGTCGAGAAGCAGGATGTCCGGATTACCAAATAATGCCTGTGCAAGCAGAACCTTTACTTTCTCAGGACCATTTAAGTTCTTCATCATCTCATAGTGAAGTTCTGTTCCGATTCCAAGACCATTTAACAATGTTGCTGCATCAGACTCTGCTTCCCAGCCATTCATGGTCGCGAACTCTGCTTCCAGCTCACTTGCCTTGATACCGTCCTCGTCTGTAAAATCTTCCTTTGCATAGATTGCTTCTTTTTCTTTCATAATTTCGTACAGTCTCGCATTTCCAAGCATAACTGTATCAAGAACCGGATACTCGTCATATTTGAAGTGATCCTGCTGTAAGAATGAAAGTCTCTGTCCCGGAGTGATGATGACTTCTCCGTTGGTCGGCTCAAGCTGTCCGGAAAGAATCTTTAAAAATGTAGACTTACCTGCACCATTGGCACCAATCAGACCATAACAGTTCCCTTCTGTAAATTTAATATTAACGTCTTCAAATAATGCTTTTTTCCCAACTCGTAATGTAATATTACTTGTACTGATCATTATATTTGCTCCTTTTTATCTATCAATCACGTCTTAGCTCATACGAAGAATATCTTACCAAAGATACGTCAAAATAGCAAGCCGGGAAACCACTGTTTTTCGGCACTTTACGCACTTTTTCTATTTCCGTCGCATCTTTTTACTGCTTTTTTATCTACTTCCTGCATTTTTAACTGATTTTTTGTAAAAAGGCATTTTCATGATTCTATTTTTCGTTATATAATATCACTTAGAAAATGTTTCCAAAGTCAGGAATCCCTGTCTTTGAATCATGTTTCACCGAAAACTATTATCGAATTATTACAAAACAAGAGGTGTTGATTATGATAAATGCAACAATCGTACTGGAAGGCGGTGCCACCAGAGGTGTATTCACTTCGGGAGTTTTAGATTATCTTATGGAACAGGATACTTATCTCTCCCACGTTATTGGTGTTTCTGCAGGAGCATGTAATGCCGTGGATTACGTGTCAAAACAGATTGGGCGTACACGGAACTGTATGATTGTGGAAGATAAAGAATACAACTATCACAATAATCTTCGTGATTTCATGCGTGAAAAGAGTCTTCTGGATATGGACATGGTTTTTGACAAGTACCCACGCGAAATCTTTCCATTTGATTTCGAAACATTTCAGAAATCCTGTGAACAAGGCGTGGTCTGCGAGCAGGTCACAACGAACTGCATTACCGGAAAAGCAGAATATATGATTGAAACACAAGATTTTGACAGACTGTTGCGTATCTGCCGGGCATCAAGCAGCATGCCTCTTCTGTGTCCTATGGTTAATATTGACGATGTACCTTATCTGGACGGCGGACTTGCAGATTCCATTCCAATCCGACATGCATTGCATCAGAACAATGAGAAGATTGTTGTGATTCTGACTCGCAATCCGGGATATCGCAAAAAGTCAATGACAAAAGGCATGGCAAAGTTATATCGCCGCGCTTATGGCAAATATCCGGAGGCTGTCAAGACTATGATCCGCCGGAATTATATGTATAACAAAGAAATGGAGCTCATCGAAAAATTAGAACATGAAGGACGGATTTTCGTACTGCGTCCACTCGTCCCAACCGTATCAAGACTGGAGCAGGACTGTGACGTTCTAAGAGAATTTTACGAACATGGATATCACCTTATGAAGCGGAACTATGAGAATCTGATGAGGTATTTAGAAATATAGTGTTATTTGTAAATAATAAGCCTGGACTATGGCATTCTTGAATTCTAAATATCTGTGTGCTACTAACTTTTTAAGTGAATTAAACAAATATATACCAAAATTCTTCTAATCGTCAGAGTAGTGATGAGAATTAAAAATCCCAAACTATAATGGATTGAACGGTAGAAGGATTTTCCGAGCATCAGTGAGTAGAGTTTTCGTGAATATGTACTGTCTGAGCCTGTTTTTAGGCGAGTTTACATATTCACGAAAAAATAAACGACGCAACTGATGCCGAAAAATCCTTCGTGTTCAAGACGCTATAGTTTGGGATTCTATTTATATTTTCACACTATTCTACCGCGCCCAATCCGGCACCTCATCTTCGTAATATACCTGATTTTCGGACAGTATCTGCATTTCTCCGTCTTTGATTTCTACTTCTGTGACTGCGCAGTTTTTATGAATGCTGCCAGCCCAAAGTTCGGATAATGGTGCTTTTTTTATATTATTGAGTAATGTTGCCAGCGCAACTCCGTGTGTGACCAAAAGAATATTTTTATCTTCGTATTCTTCCTGTCCTACAAGCCATTTAAGGAAATCATCTGTACGTTCTTTTACTTCTGCAAAGGATTCTCCACCCGGTGCTCCTGCAAAATGTTCCGGATCATCGTAGAATTTCAGGAATTCGTCCGGAACTTCCATCTGGTTTCTTGCTACACTTTTTCCTTCCCATTCACCAAAGGCAATTTCTTTCAGTCTTTTATCCATAATAATTGGAACTTTACTGCTTCCTTCATCTAAAATCAGATTAGCCGTCTCCAGTGCTCTTTTTAAGTCACTTGAAAAACAAAGATCGAATCTGACATTGCGAAGACCGATCCCTGTCTCTTTCGCGAGATGTCTTCCAAAATCATTTAACGGAATGTCTTCCTGTCCCTGTAGTCTTTTTTCTTTGTTCCAGTCTGTCTGTCCATGCCTGACTAAATATAACTTCATAATCTGTCACCTGTTCCCTAAAATTCTATTTTGCAAAAACAAATTTTGCATTTCAATCTCGCATTTTTCTAGCATATCCATCTGCCAGATGTTATACTGATATTATTGTATTGATGCATATTCTAATGTTCCAATACAATAAATCACAATGAAAAGGAGTATTTTATTATGGAAAAAATCACAAGTTTCACCATAAATCATCTGAAACTGTTACCTGGAGTCTACGTATCTCGCGTAGATTATGTTGCAGGCAATCCGGTTACAACTTTTGACCTTCGTATGACTGCCCCGAACCGCGAACCTGTTATGAACACTGCAGAGATGCACACCATGGAACACCTTGGCGCAACATTCCTCAGAAACGATCCGGAATTCGGTGAAAAAGACATCTACTTCGGACCTATGGGCTGTCGTACTGGTTTCTACCTTGTACTTGCAGGTGAATACAAGTCTCGCGACATCGTTCCTCTAATGAAGCGTATGTTTACATTTATCGCTGAATTCGAAGGCGATATTCCTGGTGCCGCTGCCCGTGACTGTGGCAACTACCTGGATCAGAATTTAGGAATGGCCAAATACCTTTCCAAAAAGTATCTGGCCGAAGTCCTGAACGATATTACTGATGAAAGATTGATCTATCCTGAATAATCTTATTCTTCATTTTCAATCTGAATTTGACATGTCTTCATGACTGCCAGTGCATTCTTATGGCCTTCTGGTGTTGATCCGGCACAGCATGCTGCATCAACGATAATCGGTTTATCCGGGAAGAAGGCTTTAAGAATCATTGCATTAGAAATCACACAAATATCTGTACAGACACCAATCAGTGTAATACTCTCCACTCTTTCATTCTTAATGACACGAAGATTACTTCTGTAATCATTCAGCTTAAATCCAAGTTCAATACTTCCAAATGATGATTTATTTAAAATATCTCCTTCACAGAGTACATCAATTTCCGGAGTCAGTTTCCATCCATCTGTACCACGGATACAATGTTTAACCGGAAGATTCTTTCCTTCCTGTGTCTCCAGATATTTTTCATCGTGTGTATCACGGGTATAGAACACCTTTCCATCAAAATTCTTGATCTTCTCTGCCACTTTTGGCACAATCGCCTGAGCTTCTTTTGTTCCAAGCGCACCGTCAATAAAATCATTCTGCATGTCAATTACGACTAATATCTTCATAATCTATAACCCTCCAATACTTTTTTCGACATTTTGCTCTCTATTTTCTATATTATATAATCTTTGTGAATAATGCAAGTGCAGTTGTAGATAAAAAAACAAAAAAAAGAGAACAAAATATATACATCTTGTCCTCTGATTTATTCTTATTCAAATAAGTATTCTTAATTTAATTAAGCGATTTTGCTTTTAGCAAGCTCTGCAAGTGTTGCAAATCCTTCTGCATCATTAACAGCCATCTCTGCAAGCATCTTTCTGTTGATATCTACACCAGCAACTTTAAGTCCGTGCATCATCTTGCTGTAGGAAAGTCCATTTAATCTGGCTGCTGCGTTGATACGAGCAATCCAGAGCTGGCGCATCTGACGTTTGCGCTGTTTTCTTCCTGCATATGAAGATGTAAGAGCTCTCATTACAGACTGTTTTGCAACTCTGTACTGTTTAGAACGTGCTCCTCTGTATCCTTTTGCTAATTTTAAAGTTCTATTGTGTTTCTTTTTAGCGTTAAGTCCGCCTTTAATTCTTGCCATGTCTTATTTTCCTCCTTCAATCTATCTGCTGAAAATCTTACAAATATGGTAAGATTTTCTTCATGTTCTTTACGTTTGTCTCGTCTGCGATTGTAGCGTGTCTTAAGTTTCTCTTTCTCTTAGTAGACTTCTTTGTTAAGATATGGCTCTTGTAAGCTTTATTTCTTTTTAATTTTCCTGTACCTGTCTTTTTGAAGCGCTTTGCTGCTGCTCTGCTTGTTTTAATTTTTGGCATGATATAGTTCCTCCTTTAATGAAATTACATGTAATTATTTTTAACGTTTTTCAGTTAAAACCATGCTCATACTTCTACCTTCCAGTTTGGCCGGCTTCTCTACTACTGCAACCTCTGCCAGCATCTCGGCAAAATCGTCAAGAATATGCTTGCTCTGCTGCATATGTGCCATCTCACGACCACGGAAACGTAATGTAACTTTTACCTTGTTTCCTTTTGCGATAAATTTCTTTGCATTGTTTACCTTCGTGTTCAGGTCGTTGGTATCAATGTTAGGTGAAATTCTTACTTCTTTCACCTCAACGGTTTTCTGCTTCTTCTTAGCCTCTTTTTCTTTTCTTGCAAGCTCATATCTGTATTTACCATAGTCGATAATCTTGCATACAGGTGGCTGAGCCTTTGGAGCAATCTTGACCAGATCTAATTCAGCTTCCTGAGCCAGTTTCATGGCTTCCTTAACCGGCATTACACCTAACTGATCTCCGTTCTCTGCAATTACTCTTACTTCTTTGTCTCTGATCTGTCCGTTAATCATTAAATCGCTAATTGTCGTGCACCCCCATCATAAAAATAAAATAAGTGAATAGTTCGAGACTATCCACTTATATCTGCATCATAATCCTGTTATGGTTATCAGCTCAATATCTGACCAATAGTCACCCGATTGTGCTATGGTGAGAGTGGATACTCTACTTTGTTTTTGTTTCACACAAGTGATAGATTAACACATCAATCCTGTAGTGTCAACAACTTTTTTGACTTTTCCTGAAATATTTTTGACTTTTTGACATTTCAACACTTTCCTATGCTGACCTTACAGCTTTACTTCTCTTTTATCTCCCATACAGAATACTGCTACAACACCCGGACCGGTATGTCCTCCGATAACAGTTCCGATATTGTTAATATAAATGTTCTGGATTCCCATTTTTTCCTGAACTCTTTTTGCAACATACTCTGCATCTTCCGGGCAATCACCATGTGTGATCATTATGATCTCATTTTCATATCCCTCCGCCTGCTTTGCGGCCATGTCTACGATCTTGTTCAAAGACTTCTTTCTGCCACGCTCTTTGCCAACTACTTTCAGACATCCATTATCATCCATAATGATGATTGGTTTAATCTGTACCATTGTTCCAAGTACAGCACTTGTCTTGGACACACGTCCGCCTCTATGCAGATGATTCAAATCATCCACTGTTACATCATGGCAAATATGAAGCTTATTCTCTTCTGCCCACTTTGCAGCCTCCTCAATCGTTGCCCCGTTTTCCTTTTGTTTTAATACATAATATAGAAGTAACGCCTCTCCCAGACATGCACACAGTGTATCAATTACAATAATCTTACGTTCTGGATACTCCTCTTGAAGTTCCTCTGCCGCAATTTTCATACTGTTGCATGTTCCACTTAATCCAGATGAAAATGAAAGATGCAAAATATCTTTTCCTTCTTTCAGATATGGCTCCAACGCCTCACGTGCTTCGTCCGGATTGATCTGGGAAGTAGTAGACATTTTTCCTTCTCTTAATTTGTCAAAGAATTCTTTTGAAGACAGACCTTCCATATCCGAATATGTCTGTCCATCAATTGTATATTTCAACGGAATATACGGCACGCCTCTCTCGGTCAGCCATTCTCTCGTTGTATCTACGGTACTGTTTACAGTAATAATATAGTCGCTCATCGCAAGTCCTCCTTATATAACCGCTTTTTGGCAGTGTATAAATGCTATATTCACCTATGCAATATCATACCATGTTTATAGGAAGGTTGCAAAATTTTTCTTATATTTTCTATTAACTTGCTATTAACTTCAAGAATGCCTCAGCATTCTTGCTGCGAGGTGCGCGTCATGCAATTGCATGACACACTTCTACTGTGCCCCCCTGCAATCCTACTGGAGGCTATCTCACACAATTCTAATGCTTTAATTCAATCTGATATTCAAATAACTCCGTCCGGACAGCGTTTTGTTAAAGCAGATGCTGCAGATCACAATCACCGTTCCTGCCAGAAATCCAATCCAGTTAAATACCGCAGTCAGTACCAGTAATTCCAGTCTCATAAATTTTAACGCATATCCAAGCTCAAAATTAGGCTGCGTATAGTTCGCAACTGCCACAAATGCCATGTACAGCATGACTTCTGCGTTAAACCATCCGGACTTCACGGAGAACTCTCCCATAACAAGACCGGCAATCACACTCAAAGGCGTACTAAGCATGCTCGGGGTGTTCAGCGCTGCAAGCCTCAGACCATCAATAGCCACTTCCAGCATCAAAAGCTGAAAAATAAGCGGAATGTTGACGGTATCTTTTACCGCCACAAATGCAAAAATTTTCGGCAGCCAGCTCAAATTCTGCATAAATAACAAAAACACTGGTGTCAGAAAGATGGTCAGAAATGTAATAAGCGCCCGGGATATTTTCAAATACATGCCCGTCAATGTCGGAAAATAATAATCATTTGCTTCTTCAATAATATCCAGAATTGACGTTGGCAGAATCATTGCAGACGGTGAATTGTCCACCAGGATCACGACTTTCCCTTCCAGCAGACAGGCAGCCGCGGTATCCGGCCGCTCTGTAAATTTAAATTTCGGAAATGGATTGTACCATTTCCGTTTAAACAGGCACTCTGCCAGACTTTGCTGATTCATGCGAAGATCATCCACTTTGATATCCCGGATTCGGTAATTTAAATTCTTTAAAAGTTCCTGATCTACCCGGTCTTCCATATAACAAAGTGCCACATCCGTTCTGGAACTTTCTCCAACCTCCAGCATTTTCATAACAAGATGCCGGTCACGGATACGCCGCCGCATGAGGGCGGTATTAAATACGATTGTCTCCACAAACCCGTCCCTGGAACCACGAAGAGATTTATCCTTGTCCGGTTCATCCACACTTCTCGCCGGATATGTTCTGCAGTCGATGGCAAGGCAAGCCTGATATCCGTCAATGAACAAACACGTGACTCCTGACAAAAGATTCCGGAAAATCTGATCAAAATCCCCGATCACGTCCACTTCCACATAGGGAATGCAGGTCGTTGCGAACGCCGCTGCGTCCTTTGGCATATCTTCCTCTTTGATATTAAAAAAAGAGTCCATGATTTTTAACATAGACTCATCTTTCGTAAAACCATCTATAAAGTAAAATGTAGCGTCTTTTCCTCCAATCTGTATATCCCTTTGAACGATATCAAAACTGTCTTCTACTGGCAGCATCTGATTCATATAGTCTACATTTTTATCTCTTTTTGAAAAAACTTTTGTCTTGTCAGCCATACATTTACCCTCATCTTCTAAAATTCTACTTACATTTTCTTTTCGTTGTTTCATCTGTTAATCGGTATATCTTGAAAAGTAATAATAAGTCAAAATCTATGATAATAGTATGTCTGAAACTTGCAGTATCATACTTGATGCCCTGACATTTTTCAGTAATCCTTCTAATTATCTCTGGGATGTACTTCCGAACCCGCCATTTCTCACAGTTGTTACATCATCATCCATTGTAATTCCGTATTCCACAAAGATTCCCTGCATAAACCCACTTCCTGCTTCCAGTTCTACAGTCTTTCCTTCATTGGAATCATTCGTAAGTTTTGCAAAAATGTGTCCTTCATTGTCTGAGTAAAAATAATCGCTATCGATAATTCCTACCGTATTATTAAGCTGCAGACGGTACTTAAATCCAAGTCCGCTTCTCGGGTAGCATTTTAACACCCAGTTTTCCTGCATCTCCACACGGATTCCAGTCGGAATCTTTACTGTTTTCCCTGGTGCGAGCACAATCGGGATCGGTGTATAGAAATCATATCCGGCAGATCCGGCCGTTGCACGTTTCGGAAGCTTGATTGACTGATAGATTTCCTTTAATTCCCCTTCTTTCATTTCTCCGAAGGTGTCCTGAAATCCTTCTGCGAACTGTTCAAAACTTACTTTGTGAAACTGTGCGATTCTCTTTGCCATCATATGTTCTCCTTTTTTCCCTTACATTTTTTTGAAATCTCCCGTATTAATTGCCACATTCAATACTGATTTCATTAAATAAGGTAAGAATATCATCGATTGCCATATCTTCTTTCTCTTTGCCTTTTTTGTCCAGTATCATGTGACCATTATGCATCATTACGAGGCGATTCCCATATTCTACTGCATAGCGCAGATTGTGTGTGACCATAATCGTTGTCAATTGTTTTTCTTTTACAATCTTATCAGTGAGCTGCATGATCAGCTCTGCCGTCTTTGGATCCAGTGCTGCTGTATGTTCATCAAGGATCAGAAATTCAATCGGTGTCATAGTGGACATTAAAAGTGCCATTGCCTGTCTCTGACCTCCGGATAAAGAACCGACTTTCACGTCCATCTTATCTTCCAGTCCGAGACCAAGCTGGGCAAGCTGCTCTCTGTAATATTCTATCCGAGCTTTATTCGTCCCACGTCCAAGACCATATAATTTTCCTTTATTGTCTGCCAGTGCCATATTTTCCAGAATTGTCATACTCGGACACGTGCCCATGGACGGGTTCTGATAAACACGGCCGATTCTTTTATTTCTCTTATATTCTTTTTCTTTTGTAATATCTGTATCCCCGATCAGAATCTGTCCAGACTCAACCGGGATACTTCCACAGATAATATTCAACATGGAAGTCTTTCCGGAACCATTGCTTCCGACTACGGAAAGGAATTCTCCTTTTTCAATATTCAGATTAAAATCCTGAAAAAGACACATCTCATTGACGGATCCTACATTATAATACTTTGAAATTCCTTTTAATTCAAGCATTTCCTTTCACCTTCTTCTTTCCACCCATGCTGATTACAAGAACAACCAGAAATAATATTGCTGTAATAAGCTTCATTGCCTGTGGCTCAAAGTTACGAATTGCCACTGCCACGCATGCTTTGTAAATAATCGAGCCAACCAGAACTGCCGTTGTTGTCTTCACAAATGAAATCTTTTTAAAGATACTCGTTCCAATGATGACGCTCGCAAGTCCAATGACCATTGCTCCTGTTCCCATAGAAATCTCAAACACTCGCTCCTCCTGAGCAAATACACAGCCTGCCAGAGAGACAAGTCCATTTGAAATAGCAAGTCCGAGAATCTTTACATTTCCCTGGTCTTTTGCAAGAGAAGTTACAAGCACATGATTGTCTCCTACTGCTCTTAACAGATAGCCTGATTTTGTCTGCATGTAAAGATCCAGAAGGATTTTACAGATTATCGTCAGAACCAGAATCAGAATCAGAGTCATATATGGTTTTATTCCTGACGGAAGTCCATTTATAAAATCATTTTTAAAAATACTCTGCTGTGAAAACAGCGGTACATTTGCCGTTCCTGCAATATACAGATTCATGGTCCACAGGGCTGTCATCATAATAATACCTGACAGAAGATCACGTACTTTGCATTTTACATGGATAAGCCCTGTACAGATACCTGCCAGCACACCGGCTGCAAATGCCACCGGAAGCGTCAGATATGGATTCACTCCTCTTGTAATGAGGGCTGCTGTTACAGCCGCCCCCAGTGGAAAGCTTCCGTCTACTGTCAAATCTGGAAAATCCAGTATTTTATATGTAATGTAAAGTCCAAGTGATAAAATTCCATAGATAAGACCTTGTTCTAATATGGTTACGATAAGATTCATGAAAATGCCTCCGTTTACTTGCTCTGTGTGATCTCGTCAAATGCTTCTACTGCATTGTCTGAAAGATCTGTTGGAACTGTAATTCCAAGGTTCTCTGCCACTTTATTGTTCACATAGAATCCTGGAGTTGTAATTGTCTCAAAATTAAGTTCTGATGCTTTTTTCTCACCCTTTAATACCTGGGCTGCCATTTTACCAGTCTGTTTTCCAAGAGAAATGTAATCGATTCCCTCTGCTGCAAGGCATCCGATCTTTACCTGCTCAATCTCACTTCCGAATACCGGGATTTTCTTGTCATTCGCTTTTTCAAGTATCGTTGGAAGAGAAGCAACAACTGTATTATCTGTCAGGTTTGTAATGCAGTCTACTTTACTTAAAAGATCATCCGCTGCGAGAGAAACATCTGCAGTTGTTGCAATTCCTTTTGTCACAAGTTCAAAATCATATTTACCTACAAGGCCTTCATATTCTTTGATTGCTGATACAGAATTTGCCTCACTTGTTGTATACATGATTCCGATCGTCTTTGCCTGCGGAAGCATCTCACGGATCATCTTAAGCTGCTCTTCTACCGGAAGTTTATCAGATGTTCCTGTCACCTCCCCTGCCGGGGTTCCATCTTCTGATGCAAGCTCTGCTGCAACCGGATCTGTAACTGCTGTATAAATGACCGGAATTCCAGCATCCATTGCTGCGTTGTATGCGCTTTGTGCACTTGGTGTTGCAATTGCACAGATCAGATCTACTTTATCAGATACAAAACTATCGGAAATCTGTCCTGCTGTTCCCATATCTGCTGCTGCATTCTTCGTCTCAACTTTTAGGTTATCTCCTTCTTTGATTCCTTCTTCTTCCAGTCCCTGTAAAAATCCCTCCCGGCAATTATCTAAGGAATCATGCTCTGCAAACTGTTCAATTCCAATCGTATAACTTTCTTTTGCATCACTGCTCTTGTCACTTCCGGATCCTGCACATCCTGTCAGTAATGCTGCCATCATTGCTCCTGTTAATAATCCTGTTACTAATTTTTTCTTCATAATTTTGTCTCCTTTTCTTTGTTTAAATTTTTCCTGTCTGCAGTCTGCATATCGCCAGCCGACTGACCACTTGTTAGGAGAGAAAATGTTCTGAGGGATTTATCTGGATATAAAGAAAACCGCCTCAAACAAACTGTTTGAGGCGGTAATATTATCTATTATCGCGGTACCACTCAACTTGACATAATGTCCACTTTTCTCATGTACTAACATACACTCCTGATTGATAACGGGTTCGGTTCCCGACAAACCATAATCTTCTGTATTCAGAATTTCCGGCTGCCCTCGAAAGTCCATTCAATCATCCACTTAGTACGGCAATCACACCACCTGCCGCTCTCTGAAACTTCGTCAAATCATTTACTCCTCTTTCTCAACGGTTTCTATAAATATTTGTTTTTATTTATGTTCTATACTTTAACGTGTTAAACTTGTTTTGTCAAGTTCTTTTTTTGCAATTTTTCAGTATTTTTCGTATCTATTGCAAAATAATCTTATTTTTCTCCTGACTTTCTAATGCCTCATATGCACTTTCATAGAAGAACTCCTGTGAATTAAGCGGTGCCTCTTCTCCCGGTTGTAATCTCGTATATTTTCCGCTGCTGTTCAGTTCTCTTGCCTGTACATTGTCACTGAGCATCGTGATAAACATCTCGTTCAGACGCAGCTTCAGATCCGGATTCTCCACCGGTGCCGCCACTTCGACTCTATGTACCGTATTTCTTGTCATCCAGTCTGCAGATGCTATATAAATTTTCTGTTTTTCTTCTTTTCCAAATATGTAAATTCTGGAATGTTCCAGAAAACGTCCTACAATACTGATGACCCGGATGTTTTCTGTATACCCTTCCACTCCCGGGATAAGGCAGCAGATTCCACGTACAATAAGTTCTATCTCCACGCCTGCCTGAGATGCCTCAATCAATTTATCCATCAGCTTTTTATCAGTCAGAGAATTCATTTTCACACCGATATAAGCTTCTTCGCCTCTCTTTGCATGGCGGATCTCTTCCTCGATCATATCAAGTAATCGGTTCTGAAGACAATTTGGCGCTACCAGAAGTTTTTTGCTGACCTGAACCGTTTCTCCCATAAATAATGCCTGGAAGATTGCTGCTGCCTCCTCACCAATCTCCTGATCATACGTCATAAGAGACAGATCTGTGTACAGTCTTGCTGTCTTCTCATTATAATTTCCAGTACCAATTTGTGTATAATACTCGATTTTTCCATTCGTCTTTTTTGTAATCAGACACAATTTTGAATGAACCTTATATCCGTCCAGACCATATATGACTGTACAACCAGCCTCTTCCAGTCTTCTTGACCATTCAATATTATTTTCCTCATCAAATCTTGCTTTTAACTCTACAAGAACCAATACTTCTTTTCCATTTTCCGCCGCATCGATCAAAGCTTCCACGACCTTGCTCTGCTTTGCGACACGATACAGTGTCATCTTGATTGATACAACTTCATCGTCATTTGCAGCCTCAGAAAGCATATCTAGAAACGGACGTATACTCTCATATGGATAAGACAATAATTTATCTTTCTCCTTAATCTGCTCCAGAATCGATCTTTTGCTGTCAATCTGTGTAGACTTCTGAGGCACTCGTTTCTCATAGAACAATTCCGGATGATTGCGCAGGCTGTCCTGGATCTGAAATACAAAAGACAGATCAAGTGGTGAACTTCCACGGAATACATATTTGCCATCCAGATCCAGATACTCGCAGATCTTATCCACGATATCTCCATCCAGTTCTCTGGAAAACTCCACTCTTACCGGAAGCAGACGCTTTCTTTTCTTGATGATTCCTTCCATAAAATCGCGGTAATCCAGATCTTCATCATACAACGCATCTGCATCTATATCCGCGTTTCTCGTTACGCGGATCAGAGATTTTGCCTTCACAAAATAACCTTTGAATACTTTCGAAATAAAGTGGAGGATCAGCTCTTCTGCCAGCATGTACGTTTCTTCTTCCGCCGGCACCTGCACAAGTCTCGGGAATACACCGGAATTACACGGAATAATTCCAAGTTTTTCTTTTCCGTTTTTCTTCTCCAGTACGACAACTGCATAGATACCTTTATTTTTCAAAAATGGAAACGGCTGTCTTTTTCCGACAACAATTGGAGAAATGAGCGGGGCAATCTCTGCATCGAAATACTGTTCCAGATATTTTCCTTCTTTTTTGCCAATTTTACGGAAATCCACAAGGCGAATCCCTGCCTGTGCAACTTCATCCATCAGATTTTCATAGACTGTATCTTTTCTTCGGTTCAGCTTTGCGACCCGTGCCAGGATTGCCTGAATCTGTTCTTTTGCTGTCATTCCAGTCTTATTGTCTTTTACATTTTTCGAAACAATCATCTGATCGATCAAAGATCCTACACGCACCATGAAAAATTCATCTAGATTACTCTGGTAAATTGATGCAAATGTCAGTCGTTCACAGAGCGGATTTTTCTCACTTTCTGCTTCTTCCAACACTCTTTCATTGAATTTCAGCCAGGATAATTCCCGATTCATAAATATCGTTTCATTTGTCATTTTACTTAATTTTCCTCCTTTACAAATGCTGTAAATTCATTTAAATCAGACTGCGCAAGTACAGCATCTGCAATATTTACACAACAGTTTCCCATTCTTCCGATATTCTGAAGAACATGGTTAAACGGTACCGTCAGCTTACTGGAACATTTTCCCTTTCCTACACGCTCGACATGGGATTTTCCCATATGTATGGTGAGATCCAGAACCTTTTCTTTTTTCTTCACAATTTTTTTTGCATTCTCTGTACTGCCCGTCATAAGTACCTGAATTGCCTCCCGGTACATACCCTGAATCTGCTCCAGACTATTCGTCAGATCACGCATGGCTTCTTTGGAGTATTTGTACTTCTGTTCTTTCTTCTCACGGACAGCTTCTGCAATCTCCATACTCAGACCATTGACGCGGTCTACATCTCCAAGCATATACATAAGCCCTGCTGTCTGGGTAGTCTGCTTCTCTGTCAGGGAACCGGAAGAAAACATATTTGTCAGATACTCATTAATCTGCTCTGTTAATTTTCCTACGTCATGTCCCTGTTCCATCACTTCTTCCAGTTGTTCCCTGGTTTCCCCTTTCACAAGATTGATCAATTTCTGGAGTGTTTCACCTGCCATCTCACTGCATCTTGTAATCTCTTTTCTCGCAAGGCTCAGTGCAACTGTCGGTTGTCCGATCAGTTTATCATCAAGAAACTGCGGACGTGAAGGCTCTCTCTTTTCACTTGTCTTTGCGTCCGGAATGATTTTCATAACAATCTTCACCATCAGCCAGATCAGCGGAATCCAGATCAATGTCATCACAATATTAAAGCTTGTATGTGCATTTGCAATCTGTCGGGAAATCACCTGAACCTCCGGTCCCTTAGGTGAGATCATCTGGATCACATATGCGAATGGTTTGATAAGCCAGATAAAGATCAGTGCACCGGACAGGTTAAAAACACAGTGTGCAACCGCAGTTCTCTTGGCATCTCTTGGCTGTCCGACACTGGCAAGAAGTGCCGTAATCGTTGTTCCGATATTGTCTCCTAAAAGAATCGGGATTGCACCGGTCAGTCCCAGAATACTGGTTACACCATCCGGACCTGCCTGAGATGCAAAATTCTGCAGTACTGCGATGGTCGCACTACTACTCTGTACAACCAGCGTCATCGTCGTTCCAACTACAACACCAAGCACCGGCATATCTGCAACTTTTGCAATTAAGTCTACGAAAAACGGACTGGATGCCAGTGGCTTCATAACACTTCCCATAGTCTCAATTCCAAGGAACAATAAACCAAATGCAAAAATAGTCTGTCCGATACTCTTTGCTCTTTCTGATTTTACAATAAATGAAATAATAAATCCAATAAATATAATGATGTAAATATAATCACTCAACTTAAATGCGATAATCTGAGCTGTCATTGTCGTACCGATATTTGCACCTATTATAATCGAAATCGCCTGTGGCAGATTCATAAGTCCTGCACTGACAAAACCAATTGCCATAACTGTCGTTGCACTACTGCTCTGAAGCACTGCTGTTGTAAGCGCACCTGCCAAAACACCAAGGATCGGATTCTTTGTAAGTAATGCAAGAATCGTCTTCATTTTCTCTCCTGCTGCCTTCTGCAGACATTCGCTCATCATATTCATACCATACAAAAATATTGCAAGACCACCTAGCAGGCCAAATACAATCTGTAACTTTTCATTCATCTTCGAATTCTCCTCTTTCTCTTTTTCATACGCTACTTACTGTAAGTCTTCCCAGTTCTTAACGCCACCGGTATATATACTTTTCAGCATATATAATGTGATATCAGATAGTGGATTTTTCTGGTTTACAATCACTGCAATTTTGTCTTTTGCCACCGTATTATAGTTCAAAAGTTCTTTTTCATAATCTTTTAAATCTCTTGATGACATTGCCATGTCACAATTTCCTAACATAACACTGTTCAGACCCTTTGTAGAATCCGTTGCCGTAACTTGAATAGTTGCATGTGTATTAATCTTCATATATGCATCTGCGATTTCCTTCATCAGTGCAGCCATTGATGTTGAACCTTCGATTCGTATTGTTCCTTCTGACTGGTTCGATAAAAATGTCGCATTCTTCGCAATTGTTTCATAATGCCCACTTACAATTTCCTGTCCTGCACTTTGAACATATGTCATAAAATCCTGTTCCACATCATTAAGTGTTCCACTGTAGGCAAGATAGAACGAACGAGTCAGCGGATATTTCCCCTTATTATCAGAAAACGCTTCTCCATTGATTTCCAAAGTCTTTACACCCTCGATCCCGGTAGTTCCCGCTGACACATAACCGATCGCAGATGGATTTTTATTCACAGTTTCAATGACGGAGTCCATACTGTCAGCAATGGTAGCTGTATTCACTGTTTTGTCTATACCATCAGCTCCGTCTTTATTAAATCCTGTAAGCGAAGCAAATGTATCTCTTGTCCCTGAGCCTTCTTCCCTGGAAATCACCTGAATTTGCCCGAGTTTATTAAGTTCTTCATTATTATTTTTATCTACCTGAGAGTTTTTCTGTCCGCAGCCAATTAAAGCAG
Source organism: Dorea sp. AGR2135 (assembly GCF_000420885.1). Taxonomy (NCBI): domain Bacteria; kingdom Bacillati; phylum Bacillota; class Clostridia; order Lachnospirales; family Lachnospiraceae; genus Dorea; species Dorea sp. AGR2135. The sequence goes on from NZ_ATVU01000015.1 coordinate 52,665, forward strand.
TCACCAGACAGACTGTAAATAAAAATGACCATTTTTTTCTTGTCATTACATGTTCCTCCTCATTATCAAAATCAGTGTAACGTATCTTCGTAAAATCTATGTTAAGTCAAATGTTAAATGTATGTAAAAAGTAATTTTAAAAAGAAAAAAGCCTCAGTAGTTTTTTTCTTAACTACTGAGGCTTCCGTCTCTTTCTTGTATTCAGTTGTCTATGCCGTTCTTTCATCAGCATAATCATTCTATCAGGATAAAGTTCATAATTAATAGCTTCCATCTGCCAGCATATCCAGGCACTCTTTAAATGAGTGTTTACTATTATTGATTATTCCATTTTTTATATTCATCAAGTCTTTGAATGTACCCGGAAATTTGTTCTATGCAACGCCGCAATTAATGATCCCAACTGTTCTTGCTTCATATATTGTATTTCATCAATAAAAAAACAAATCGGTGTTTCTGTTTTTAAAGCCGTCTCACCTATCGTAGTAAAGACATCTGTCAAACTTTGCGTCAAGTTATTTGATACGTACAATTCTCGGTCTTGAACAGATAGAGAGAATCATTCCATTCAAGAATGCCTCGGCGAACTTGGTCCACTAGTTAACACCTAAGCAAACCTTGATAATTCTATTTCCAGTTCTCCATTATATATAGCAACCGGTATCTTCTGTGTAAAATCATATTCAAACATCTTATCATTTTCAAAATCAAATACCGTGACCTTCTGTAACGGCTTATCAATCACCCAATATTCACGCACTCCGGCAGTCCGATATTTAAATTGTTTTACAACATAGTCCATTCTCTCACTACTCGGGGATACAATTTCAATAATCCAGTCCGGTGCACCATGACAGCCTTTTTCATCAATCTTTGATAGATTGCAAATCACTGATAAATCCGGCTCAACATAATTTCTATCGTCATCATTCAAAAAAAACGGCAAATGGAGCCATTCCCACTTGACATGAGCCTTTATGATTCAATATAAAATCACGTATACTGTAATGTAAATCTCCAAGCATGAATGGATGTGTTGAAGTTGGCGGTGCCATATCATAAATTTTCCCATCTAAAAGTTCTGCACGTTCTACTCTGGCAAAGCATAAATATCATCAACCGTGCAACCATAATTTTCTTTTGGTAATGGCATATTTAAGACCTCTCTTTCTATGTATCTTTCATAACATACAGGGGTTACCTGATAAACGTAGTAATTTAACCAGTTACTTACTGTTATTATATTCTAAAACCGTGCAGTTATCGGCTTTTCCAGACTTTTTGTCTCCAAGTAATATTATAATACCACCAATTTGTCTCCACGGAAACTTATTTTATATCTTTTTCTTTCATATTTTATGCATAAAGAAAGCCTTCCAGTATGCCCACTGGAAGACCTTCCTTATTTGAATAACTTCGTATATTCAGTTCTCGTATCCGCAATGTGATAAATATATACTGTGTTCTTGATTACTCTGTAAATTGACACATGTTTACCGCTTATCACCATTCTATAGCCTTGTTCGTTCAGCCAGTCATCAGGTGTCCTTGATCCAGAATCCGGAAAGTCCCCTAACCTTTCGATTCCGTCTAAAATATGGTCACTGACTTTTATTGCTGTCTCCACATCAAAATTGATTAAATGCCAATCTTCAATCTTCTTTAAATCTTCCCATGCTGCTGGGGGAATCTCTACTTTATACTTCATTTGCCCGTTCTCTCAATCGTCTTCTTGCTTCTGCAACACTCATGGTCGGTTGTCCTTCGATACGCTCCTGCTCTGCCTTCAGAACTTTCTCTCTTAATTCCAGCATCTGCTCTCTTTTCTCAAATGCTTCTATATTCATAACAACCAAATCACCGTCACCATTCTTTGTAATATAAATCGGCTCATTCGTCTCTTTCGCAAGATTGGATATTCCAGCATAATCATTTCTCAACGCTGTTGATGCTTTTATAATCATCATATCACCTCCATTTATTATGATATAATTTTACTATAATTATGATAGGTTGTAAAGGCTGTATCTGAAACAGAATCCATATCATAATTACACAACCAACGAATCACCAGGAAATGTAATAATGCTGTTCTTCTTTTCTTGCTTGTATCTTGAATCAATAATCTCTTCTCCTGACTCTGAGAGTTTTTCCAATTCATTATCCAGCTTATCAATTTCATTCGAAAGATGCTTTGGCAACTGATAGTATTGCTCGAATATTCAGTCCGTATTATCCGTCTTCTTCCGCAGAATCCTTCTGAAACTGCGTAAATGCTTCTAAATCCGGGGTTCCGTCCAAGTCATACGGAGTTACCTGATAAACGTAGTAATTCAGCCAGTTTGTGTAAAGATTGTTCGCCTGTGCACGCCATGTCAGAAGCGGACGATTGTCCGGATTATCATCTGGATAATAATTCTTCGGTATATCAATCGGAAGTCCTTTTGAAAGATCTCTCTTATACTCCTGATCCAGTGTCATGCGATCATACTCTGGATGCCCCATCACAAAAATCTGACGTCCATCCTTTGCCATAGACAGAAATGCTCCTGCTTCATCAGATTCTGCCAAGATTGTAATTCTGTCATCTGCACGCAGTTTCTCAACCGGCACATCTGTATGTCTGGAATGCGGCGCATAGAACACATCATCAAATCCACGTACAAGCGGAATTCTACGGTTCAGGACGCGGTGTCTGAACACTCCAAATAATTTATGGTCTAACTGTTCTTTCTGAATTCCATAATGATAATACAATCCTGCCTGAGCTCCCCAGCACAGATGGATGGTAGACATAACATGTGTCTTGGTCCACTCCATAATCTCTTCTAACTCTTTCCAGTAATCCACTTCTTCGAATGGTATTTGTTCTACCGGTGCTCCGGTAATGATAAATCCATCAAATTTCTGATCTTTTATATCTGAAAATTTCTCGTAAAATTTATTCAGATGGCTGGACGATGTATTCTTAGATTCATGACTGGATACAGCCACAAATGTTACATCAATCTGAAGCGGTGTATTGGACAAGGATCGTAAAATCTGCAGTTCTGTATCCTCCTTAAGCGGCATCAAATTCAGAAGTCCAATTTTTATCAGACGGATATCCTGATGTGTTGCACGATGTTCATCCATCACAAATATATTTTCTTTTTCCAGTATCTCTTTTACCGGAAGGTCATTTTGTACACGAATTGGCATAATTTATGCTCCCTTCTGCTTTTCTTTTATTTTTCCTCTGCTTTACTCTTAATCTCTTCTGAATGGATATACTCTCCCGAAGAATCCACATAACTCCATTCGTCATATGAATCTGACCGGACAGGCAGTTTCTTTTTCTTTAACTTATTATCCAAAATCATATCTACAATATAATAGATGACTGCAAATGTCGGGACTCCCATAACCATACCGACAAAGCCAAACAATCCGCCACCGAGCAAAATAGATGTTACGACCCAGAATGCTGACAGTCCGGTAGAGTTTCCAAGAATCTTCGGTCCCAGAATATTCCCGTCAAACTGTTGTAAAACCAAAATAAATATCAGGAAATAAACTCCTTTCATTGGATCTTCCAATGCGATCAATATCGCACTTGGAATCGCTCCGATATATGGCCCAAAAAACGGAATTACATTTGTCACTCCTACAATCACACTTACCAACATTGTATATGGCATATTCAGAATTGTCAGGCCAATAAAGCACAACAGACCGATAATTGCGGAATCCAGAATCTTGCCGATCACAAATCCTCCGAAGATCTCATTACTTTTTGTTGTAATATGAAGAACCATATTGGCACGATCTGCACGGAACAATGCATAAACCGCTTTCTTACACTGTCGTGCAAATATTTCTTTACTATAAAGTATGTAAACAGATACAATTACACCAATCAGCATGTTAAAAACTTCACTGATAGCATTGAAGATTCCGACTGTCAGGTTCGACATCAGACTGTTCACCTGCGTCATCAGATCAGTACGCAGCCAATTTGTCAACATTGTCGTTCCTTCTTCCAGCGCATTTTTCAAAATAGCAACTGTTGTACTGTCTTCCAGTTGGATAGAATTAATCTTATCCCGTGCATCATTGACCTGTTTTGGCAATGTCAGTACCATATTACGGATACTGCTGTAGAGTTCCGGTATCAGCATATTTAATAATACCGTAATCAACACAATTAATATGATTAACGATACGAAGATACCGACACTTCTGGATACCTTTTCAGCCTTCTCCGGCTTTTTCATGCGTTCCTGAAGCTTGGGAATCAAAAATGCATCTACCCTTTTTACAATCGGATTTAAGAGATATGCAATAGCACACCCGTACAATACCGGTTTTAATACATCTATAATTTTAAAAATCACATCCGAAATATGTCCTAATCTTAAAAGCGCAAAATAAAACAGAATACAGGCTGCAACAATTACAAATACTGTCATTCCCCGGTTAATCTGCTGCCGTATTCTGGAGGGTCTGCGTCCTCCAATCTGCGGCGCTTCCTCGTAATAGGCTTTTTCACGTTGTTTTTTTTCTTCTCGAGCTTTAATTTCTATATTACCCATATTCTTCTCTTCTTTCCTAAGCATGTATAATTATTATACCCTCAGAAATATACCCCGTCAACTGCGAAACTTTGAAGAAATTCTAAAGAAAATATAGAACAAAGAATGTGCCTTGGCACATTCTCGCGCCGAGCGCGGTCGCTTGCGACATAATTCTTATTCGCGCGAGTGCGCATCCTGCCGGAGGCTTTTTGTATAATAGGAAATGCAATTTCCTATTATACAAAAAAAAGAGAGGCCTTGCCTCTCTTTTTCTAATCACATATATTCATTTTTAGCTAATGACAGCCACAACTAAATGTTGCGCATTCTGTCTCCTGACATCGACTGGCATTTCCGCCTTCCACACTGATTTTTCCGGCATGACAGTGACACTGTTCATTGTACATACATTCTGTAGCCTTACAGTCAATCTCACTCTTTGGAGATGCCTCTTTCATAGTATTACTGTAACTGTTTCCATCTTTTCTCTCTTCAAAGCTGTCACAGCATGTATCCTGTGCATGTTTTGCAGAGCTTCCACCTACTTTGATACTATCAAGATCACAATAATAATTCTGGTTATGCAGACATGTCTGTACTGTACATTTTAATTCTGGCATAATGCTACCTCCTTTATTTTATAACATAGCTTATTATGCCCTCATGCCGCAAAAATATTCTTATTATTTTATTTTTCGTCTTCTTTTACAACTTCTCGTTTTACTCTGTCAGCAATCTCTGTCTGAATATCTGCAATAAATGTTTCCAGATTCTTCTGTCCTTCATCTCCTGCAAAACGGCTTCTTACTGATACGAGATCTGCCTCCTGCTCTTTTTCACCTACAACAAGCATGTATGGTATCTTCTGCATCTGAGCCTCACGAATCTTGTATCCGATCTTCTCTGCTCTGGAGTCGACCTCAGCACGAACACCTGCTGCATTTAACTCATCAAGAACTTTATTGGCGTAATCCATATATTTATCAGAGATTGGAAGTACTTTTACCTGTACCGGAGCTAACCATGTCGGGAATGCTCCTGCGAAATGTTCAATCAGGATTCCAATGAATCGCTCAATAGAACCGAATGCTACACGGTGGATCATGATCGGACGATGTTTCTCTCCGTCAGCTCCTGTGTACTCAAGTTCAAATCTCTGTGGGAGCTGCATATCTAACTGAATTGTTCCACACTGCCATGTTCTGCCAATAGAGTCTGTCAGATGGAAGTCAATCTTCGGTCCGTAAAATGCTCCGTCGCCTTCATTGACTACATAATCAAGTCCAAGGTCATTTAACGCCCCACGAAGTCCTTCTGTAGCAAGCTCCCAGTCTTCGTCCGTTCCCATACTGTTTTCCGGACGTGTAGAAAGTTCTACATGATATTTAAATCCGAACAGGCTGTATACCGCATCGATCAATGCTACAACGCCTTTGATCTCGTCACGAATCTGCTCTGGCATCATAAAGATATGTGCATCATCCTGTGTGAAGCAACGTACACGCATCAGTCCATGTAACTGACCGGATTTTTCATGACGATGTACTAAACCAAGCTCACCGACACGAAGTGGAAGGTCTTTGTATGAACGTGGCTCTGCTTTATACACAAGCATTCCACCTGGACAGTTCATTGGTTTTATAGCATAGTCTTCTCCGTCGATCTGTGTTGTGTACATGTTCTCTTTATAGTGATCCCAGTGTCCGGATGTCTCCCAAAGATGTCTGCTTAAGATAATTGGGGTAGATACTTCTACATAACCCGCTTTTTTGTGAAGTTCTCTCCAGTAATCAAGCAGTGTATTCTTAAGAACCATTCCCTTCGGAAGGAAGAATGGGAATCCCGGTCCTTCTTCACACATCATAAAGAGTCCAAGCTCTTTACCGAGTTTTCTGTGATCACGTTTTTTAGCTTCTTCCAACATTGTAAGATACTCATCAAGCTGTGCTTTCTTAGGATAAGAAATACCATAAATTCTTGTAAGCATCTTGTTCTTTTCATTTCCTCTCCAGTAAGCACCTGCAAGACTTGTAAGCTTGATTGCTTTTACCGGCTTTGTTGTCATCAGATGTGGGCCTGCACATAAATCAACGAACTCACCCTGCTGATAGAAACTGATTTCTGCATCTTCCGGAAGATCCTCGATCAATTCTACTTTGTAAGGCTCATCCTTCTCTTTGAAGTAAGCGATAGCCTCATCTCTTGGCTTCGTAAATCTTGTGATTTCAAGATCTTCTTTAACAATCTTCTTCATCTCTTTCTCGATTTTTTCAAGATCTTCTGCCACAAATGGCGTCTCACGATCCAAATCATAATAAAATCCATTTTCGATGGAAGGTCCAATCGCAAGTTTTGTCTCCGGATAGAGTCTCTTGATTGCCTGAGCCATGATATGAGATGTTGTATGGAAAAATGCTCCTTTTCCTTCCTCATTATCAAATGTCAGGATTTCTACTTCACTGTCAGAATCTACAACTGTACGCAGATCTACCAGTTCTCCATTGACTCTTCCTGATGTTGCAACTCTTGCAAGTCCTTCGCTTAAATCTTTTGCAATGTCGATAACTGACATGCTGTGTTCATACTCTTTTACAGAGCCGTCTTTTAATGTGATCTTCATGCTATTTATCCTCTCTCTTCTTTATTAATGCTTTTTTGTTTTCTTTATGTATCTTTACCCCAGCCTCAAATGCTTCATTGAGTTCCGGGAAAGACTTTCGAAGTACCAGTGGCCTTCCTGTCTTATCTATGAAACAATGCTTGCTTGTTCCACGACAATGAACCATTCCTGTTCTATCGTCCTTAACTTCATATCCAACGGTTAGTTTTATTCCGTTATATTCCTTAATATATGCGTCAATACTGACCGTATCTCCGTAATAGACCATTCTCAGATAATCCGCTTCCACCGAAAGAATCGGACTGATTATCCCCTGTTTCTCCAGATCTGCAAATCCGACGCCCATATAATCCAAAAGGTCGCATCTTGCTTCCTCAAACCAGCGGATATAATTGGAATGATGTACGATTCCCATCTGATCTGTTTCGTAATTCTGTACTTTGTGGATATATTTATTCCATGTTTTTGTCTGTTCACTCATCTTATGCTTCTTAAATATTCCTTATTTTACTCTTGGAAAATCCGGATGCTCTCCTGACCAGCCTGCTGGCTGCATAGAATCGATCCGATACATATCCTCCTTTTCAATCTCAAAATCAAACACTTGATAATTCTGTACCATCCGTTCCTTTGTCGATGCTTTCGGAAGTGGTATGACCTGTCGTTGTATCTCATAGCGAAGACAGATCTGCGCTGCTGATTTGTTATATTTTTCTGCAAGTCCTCCTAATAGTGGATGTTCCAGAACTCGTTTTCTTCCAAGCGCTTCTTCTGTATCATAGAAAGATGCTGTATCAAAATACCTGTATCCTGCTTCAATCGCAGTTTTTATAATGCCTTCATTATTTCCTTCTGCTGCCTTGTAGGTGCCATATCCCATGCACGGAATCTTCACACCATTTTCCAGTTCATAACAATCTTTCATTGAATTCATCTTATCACCTGCCTGAATTTTCTAAGTAATACAAGAACAACGAATGTGTCTTGGTGCATCCTGCCGGAGGCTTTTGTATAATAGAAGATGTAATTTTCATTATACAAAAAGTCCCTCACAGCAAATATGCTGTAAGGGACGAGTTCTCTTCTCGCGGTTCCACCCTGCTTAATCTGATCATAAATAAAATCAGATTCACTTCATTCTTGACGATAACGGAGTCACCGGACCGCTTTACAGCCACTCAGAGGTAGTCTTCAGAAGGTTCTGTGGATAAGAAGCTCTCAGCCTGCGGCTTCTCTCTCTGGTATCACGTTCCCAACTTACTCGTCTCTTCATCGTGTTTTCATATGTCTCATTATAGCATCGAAGATGTGGTTGTCAAGAAGTTCTTACAGATTCTTACCGCAGCACTTCTTGTATTTCTTACCGGAGCCACACGGACATGGATCATTTCTTCCAATCTTCTTCTCCTTGCGGATTGTTGTGGATTCTTTCTGCTCTTTGTAAAGCTTCTTCAGCTCTTCCTCAGAATAAATCTCTTTCCACTGTGGAAGTTCATATAACCAGTCAGCTTTTGCTGCAACCATGTTCTTATAAAGCTTCTCTTTATCAAATGCAAGGCTTACAACTGTATTCTCATCCATTGTCTCAATCGGATTTGGTTCTTTTAAGCTCTCATCGATTCCATCTAAGAAACCTACCATAGTCAGAACTTCCTGTCCATACTTCTCAGCAAGTTCTTTTACTGTTCCTTTTACTTCCTCGTCCGGATTCGAAAGAAGCTGTTCATAAATCTCTTTCTCAATCTGGAAATATGTTCCCCAGAATCTCTGCAGAGTTGCTCTGTCAGCGCTCTCGTCATATGCAATATCTTTCCACTGCTCTAATAATGTACGACTCATCTTAATATACTCCTTTGTATCTTTTCATCCTATCCGTCTTATTATATAACATTTTTTCATATTTTCAAAGACCTGTTTGCTTTTTTACTGCCGATTTTATATAATGATGCTAGTTGATCAAATTGAAAGGACTTTCTTATGAAAAAAGTAAAACGTATTCTTGCTCTTGCCGGTGCCATGCTTTTATTCGCACTCTACGCCAGCACACTTATATTTGCATTTATCGACTCGGATGTATCCCTGACTTTCCTCAGGGCTTCCATTGCATGCACGATTATTCTCCCGGTACTGATTTATGCCTATATTCTTGTGTACCGTGTTACTAGAAGAGACACTGACATAAACTCAGAGGACCAGGGCGACCAGAATAGTCCGAAGTAAATCCATATTTTCGTTTCTCTTTTTTCTCTTTTCTTTTGTTCAAATACTCCAGCGGCGATATTGGCTGCTGGTAATCTTTCGTTTCCCTGTTATTGTTCTCCATTGCAATACCTCCTACAACACCTGTTAATCAGTCTGTTTATCCCGACTTTACTATTATATGGTGCTATGTCTGCTTTTATGACTGCTTTTGTTCCATATATTTTTGTCTCTGCAACGTTTATGAACTCCCCGCCAGATGATTTTTCATCTGACATCTGTAATATTAACAGGAAAATGTGTACGACCTGTGGAAGGAATCTGAAGAAAACCTTATGAATTTATAAAATAAATGCAATTTCCGATTAGAACAAAGAATGTGCCTCGGCACATTCTTGCGCCTGCGGCGGTCGCTTGCGACACCTACCTTGTACGCCGCAGTGCGCATCCCTAGCGGAGCGTTTTTTATATGTTAGGAAAGAACTTTCCTAACATATAAAAAAGAGATTACCTCCCATTCGAAGTAATCTCTTATTATTTCGTCTTACAGTATAAGATCCATGACTATAACTCTCAGTTTTCAGTCTGCAATCTCTGATTTTCAATCATTATTTACTGAGTGGTGACTCACGGTAAATGATGTCCTCACGTCCTGGTCCGTTAGATACCATTGTAATCGGGTATCCAATCTCCTGCTCAACAAACTCGATGTATTTTCTGCAGTTTTCCGGAAGCTCTTCATACTTCTTGATACCACGGATATCACAGTTCCATCCTGGAAGCTTTTTAAGAACTGGTTTTGCTTTCTCAAGATAATGTGTCGGTGGGAAGTCTGTTGTAATCTCTCCATTAATCTCATATCCTACACATACCGGAATCTCTTCCAGGTATCCAAGCACATCAAGAACTGTAAATGCTACATCTGTTGTTCCCTGCATTCTGCATCCATACTTGGAAGCAACACAGTCGAACCAGCCCATTCTTCTCGGGCGTCCGGTTGTAGCGCCGAACTCTCCGCCATCTCCACCGCGGCGTCTCAGTTCATCAGCCTCATCTCCAAAAATCTCACTTACGAAAGCTCCTGCTCCAACAGCACTGGAGTATGCTTTACATACAGTTACAATCTTCTGAATCTCGTATGGTGGGATTCCAGCTCCGATCGCACCATATCCGGCTAATGTAGAAGATGATGTAACCATCGGATAGATTCCGTGATCTGGGTCTTTCAATGAACCAAGCTGTCCCTCTAACAAGATATTCTTTCCTTCTTTGATTGCATTGTGAAGGAACAATGATGTATCACATACATACGGTGCGATCATCTCTTTGTACTCCTGCAGCTCTTTATATAAATCGTCTGGATTGATCAGCGGTTTGTGATACAGATGCTCAAGAAGAACATTCTTCTGCTCTGCCACACGTACAACTTTCTCTTTTAACAAGTCATCGTCAAATAACTCACTGACCTGGAATCCAATCTTAGCATATTTATCTGAGTAGAACGGAGCAATTCCGGACTTTGTAGATCCGAATGACTTTCCTCCAAGTCTTTCTTCCTCATATGCGTCAAAATTCTTGTGGTAAGACATTACCATCTGTGCTCTGTCAGATACAAGGATCTTCGGCATCGGGACATCTCTTTCCACGATAGAATTAATCTCTTTCATCAATACAGGAATATCAAGTGCTACACCATTACCGATAATACTTGTTGTATGTCCATAGAACACACCGGATGGTAATGTGTGAAGCGCAAATTTTCCATAATTATTAATAATGGTATGCCCTGCGTTGGCACCTCCCTGAAAACGTACGATGATATCCGCTTCCTGAGCGAGCATATCAGTAATCTTACCTTTACCCTCGTCTCCCCAGTTTGCACCTACTACTGCTTTAACCATATCTATTCCTCCTGTGTTATTAACATAATAAATCACCTTATGCATTATACTATATTTTTCTCCACTTGTACAATGTATTTTCACAAAAACCGACAGAAATCCGCTGTTTTTACATAAGTGGAGCAATCAGGCGCAATACCTGACCGGATATTTTGGTTGCAAGTGTCTGTTTTTTCACTTCCATAAGCGTCACTTTATGGCTTTTTGCAAGTGTCTGTTGAAAGTCCCGTTCCACTTTGTCAACTTCAGAATTATTATAAATAAATACTCCACATTCAAAATGCAGATACAAACTCCGATAATCCAGATTAATACTTCCTACCGTCGCAGTATCATCGTCCGATACGAATACCTTTGCATGCACAAATCCTGGTGTATATTCATAAATCTGTACTCCGCTCTCGATCAGTTCCTTGTAATAAGTTTTTGCAACTGCAAAAGCATACCATTTATCCGGGATATGCGGCATTATAATAATTACTTCGATTCCGCATTTTGCCACACGAGTCAATGTTGTGATCATCTCATTGTCCAATATCAGATACGGCGTCATAATATGCACATATTTCTTTGCATGATTTAAAATATGGAAGTATACTTCCTCGCCCACGTTCTCATCGTCATATGGACTATCTGCATACGGAATAACATATCCAAGTTCCCGTCTGAGCCCCTTAACCTTCGGTGTCAGATACTTGCGGTAATCTTCCGGTTTTCTAGCCTCAATATTCCACATCTGAAGGAACATCATAGTAAAGCTTTGGACAGCATCGCCTTTTAACATAACCGCGGTATCTTTCCAATGTCCAAAACGGACTTTTCGATTAATGTATTCATCACCGAGATTCACACCTCCCGTATATGCTACTTTGCCGTCAATAACACAGATTTTTCTATGATCCCGATTATTCTGTGAAGTAGATAAGAACGGTTTGATCTTGTTAGACATCTTACACTGGATTCCATAACTTCTGATGAGTTCCGGATAATCGTAAGGGAGCATCGAAATGGCACACATGCCATCATACATAAACCGGACTTCTACACCTTCTGCCGCTTTTTCCTTTAATATATCCAGGATCGTCTCCCACATATATCCCTCTTCTACGATAAAATACTCCATAAAAATAAACTTTTTTGCCTTTTTCAATTCCTGGACCATGGAAGCAAATTTATCTTCTCCCAACGGGAAATACTTAACTGCAGTATTACGGTATGTCGGAAATCCTACCTGATGTGACAGAAAATAGGACAAATGTGCATTGGCTGATTTGCTCGCCCAAATTGCCTCTACGATTTCCTGATCCTGCTGCATATACGGGTCTGTCTCTATCCTAAGTTCCGCGAGTCTTGCTTTCAAAAATCTGGTTCCTATCTGAAACTGGACAAACAGATAGAATAAACTTCCCACTACAGGAAACACAAGAACACAAAGTGTCCACGTCATTTTAAACGCTGGATTCCCCTTGGAATTGATGATATGGATCAGTACCAGAAGACTCACTGCGCGGAATGCTCCATATATGTAAGTTGTATAAGCATTCAGATAATATGGAATCATAATAAAGATTCCAAGCTGAATCAGAATCAGGAGCAGCATGATACCAGTTCGGCTGAAAACAATTCGAAAAAGGCCCTTTTTTGCTACTTTTGCTACTTTTGACTTTTTAAAATTCTGTTCACTACTCATGTCTTTCTCCTTCTTCGCGTTCCTCTAGACTGTCGTTTCGTCATTTCTCACAAATACTCTTTTTATATTTTAGCACATTTTCCCATTTGTCTCAACAACCCCGGCTCGACATATTTCTCACATTTTTATTAAATATGTTACGGGAAATTTATATATTTTTTATAGACTCTCCCTTTCAATTTTGTTAAAAAAGTATTACAATATTGCTATTAGTAGAAATTTCATCGTACGAAAGGAGATTTTATTATTATGGCTAAATGGGGAAAGAAATTATTAGGTCTCGCAGCAATTGGAGGAGCTGCAGCAGGTCTTGTTTATTATCTTAAGAGCAAAGAAGAGCTTGATCTTGATGATTTTGATGATGAACTGGACGATGATGATTTTGATTTAGATAATGATCTGAAGCCAGTTGGCGAGCGCGGCTACGTTCCGCTTACACCTAAAAAAGAGGCAGAAGACGCAGACGCTTCTGATGATGAAGAAGCTCCTGAAGCTGTTGAGGAAGCTGACAAAGCTGACGAAGAACATATAGACGAAGCGATTGCCAAAGAAGCTGAAGAAGCTGATGCAGAATCCAATGAGGCCGCCGAGGAATGTAGAGGTGCAGAGACTTCCGAACAGGAAGAAATTTAACAGGGAATTACGAAAAGATTTACTAAAAAACTACTAAAGGAGTTGCCAAAAAGCAGCTCCTTTTCTATACATAAACTGATATAGCCTCCGGCAGGGCGCACATTGTCCGGTGGACAATGGTTTTGCGCCGACCGAAACGGAGTGTAGACTTGCAGAGGTGCGCAGTAGAAGTATGTCATGCAATTGCATGACGCGCACCTCGCAGCAAGAATGCCGAGGCATTCTTGAATATGCGCAGCTGCTTCACTACTATCGCAGTCATCCATCTGCACTCTTCTATGCTCCCCAGCACTTACACAGAGTTCTTGCCGCCTCTTTAATCTGTTCTTCGCTTAAATTGGCATATCCGAGAAGAATCGTTGCTTTCCTACTGTTTTCTTCACCCACCCGATAATCTGACATTCCATAGACCCGGATATCTGATTTTTTTGCAAGTTCGATCAGTTCCTGTTCTGAATACCCATCTTCAAACGTCAGAAGCAGATGCACACCTGCATGTTCTCCGGAAATCTTGCATTTTCCCAAAAGAGGCTTTAATTCCTCGATCAGCGTATCATGACGTCCTTTATACATAGCTCTTGTCTTATTCAAATGCCGTTCATAATAGCCCTCTTCAATAAATCTCTGTACGATCATCTGATCGACTTTTGAAACGGTTGAATTCACAAAACTATATTCCCGTTCATAGCGTTTCTGCAGTTTTTCCGGCAACACCATATAGCTCATACGGATTGCCGGTGCAATGGATTTTGAAAATGTACCAAGATAAATAACTTTTCCGTCCCGGTCATATCCCTGCAGTGCCGGAATCGGTTTTCCTTTATAACGGAACTCACTGTCGTAATCGTCTTCGATCACATAACGATCCGGTTCTTCTTTCGCCCATTTCAAAAGTTCCAGTCTTCGTCCAATCGGCATAATGATCCCTGTCGGATATTGGTGAGACGGAGTCACGTATGCAATATCTGCCCCACTATCAGACAATTCTGTCACTTTCATTCCATTTTTGTCCATACCGACCGGAACAGTCTTATAGGCAAGTCCCCGGAAGAGACGATATGCCTGTTTGTATGTCGGATTTTCAAATGCAACGACATGTTCTCTTCCAAGTATCATACCAAGAAGCATTAAAATGTAATCACTTCCGGCACCAACAATTACCTGTCCCGGTGTACAATTCACGCCTCTGGCCTGATGCAGATAATTACAGATTGCCTGCCGGAACCCAAGTTCCCCTTTGGATTCACCGGATCTGAACAGCTCTGTTTTATCATCTGTCAGTATATCTTTAGAAAGCTTTCTCCACGCATTGTAGGGAAAGCTTTTTAAATCCACTCCGTTTGGCGTAAAGTCATAACGGTATCGTGGCTTCTGTTCTTTTTTTTCTTCTGTTGGTGTTTTTGCAGGACGGATCTGATATAACTCATCAATCTTTGCTACAAAATATCCTCTGCACGGCTCCGATTCTATATAGCCTTCTGACAGTAACTGTTCATACGCAAGCTCTGCCGTACTGCGGCTGATTTCCAGATGTCTGGCAAGAGCTCTTGTGGAAGGGAGCTTCTCTCCATAAGAAATCCTGCCATTCTGGATATCACTTTTTATATAGTTGTAAATCTGTTCATAGAGGGGAACTTTTGAATCTGTCTTCAGATTCATGGTCAGTTCGTTCATGTTATTCCTCTTTATTTCTTAGGCAGTTTGAAAGAGCTCTTCAGTGACACGATTCTATTGAACACCAGATTCTCCGGTGTAGAATCTTTACTGTCAATGCAGAAGTATCCATTTCTTACGAACTGGAAGCTGTCACATCCCTTTGCCTCTGCAAAGCTATCCTCTACATAGCAGTTCTTGCGGATTTCAAGAGAATGTGGATTCAGGTTCAGAGAACCGTCCTCTTTATTGTATACACCTTTCTCTTCATCTACAAGATTCTCATAGAGACGAATTTCTGCCTGTTTTGCATAAGGTGCTGCTACCCAGTGGATCGTTCCTTTCACTTTACGTCCTGTAAATCCTGTTCCGCATTTTGTCTCTGGATCATAAGTAGCGTGAACAACTGTCACATTTCCATCTTCATCTGTCTCATAACTTGTACAGGTCACAAAATATGCATTCATAAGACGTACTTCATTGCCTGGGAAGAGACGGAAATATTTCTTTGGAGGCTCGATCATAAAATCGTCACGCTCAATGTAAAGCTCTTTGCAGAATGGAATCTGTCTCTTTCCAAGTTCCGGATTCTCCAGGTTATTATCTGCTTCCAGATATTCCACCTCTCCTTTCGGATAATTGTCGATCACAAGTTTAATTGGATCTAGTACTGCCATCATACGCGGACGTTTCAATTTTAAATCCTCACGAATACAATACTCAAGCATTGCATAGTCTACCGAACTCTGGCTCTTGGATACTCCACACAGTTCGATAAACATTTTCAGAGATTCCGGTGTGAATCCTCTTCTTCTGAGTGCTGCGATGGAAACAAGTCTTGGATCATCCCAGCCATCTACGGTGCCGTCCTGAACAAGTTTCTTAATGTATCTCTTACCTGTCACAACATTTGTCAGGTATAATTTTGAAAACTCAATCTGACGCGGTGCCGGATCAAACTCGCACTCTTTTACGACCCAGTCATAGAGCGGTCTGTGATCCTCGAACTCCAGTGTACAGATAGAATGTGTGATATGCTCTACTGCATCCTCAATTGGGTGAGCAAAATCGTACATCGGATAAATGCACCATTTATCCCCTGTGTTGTGATGTGTCATATGTGCCACACGGTAAATGACCGGGTCTCGCATGTTAATGTTCGGAGACGCCATATCGATTTTTGCACGAAGTACCTTTGTTCCATCTTCAAATTCACCATTCTTCATGCGTTCAAAAAGCTCTAAGTTTTCTTCAACACTTCTGTCACGATATGGGCTGTCCTTCCCTGGCTCTGTCAGTGTTCCTCTGTACTCGCGAATCTCATCAGCACTGAGATCACACACATATGCTTTTCCCTTTTTGATCAATTTTACTGCACATTCATACATGGTATCAAAATAGTTAGAAGCAAAATACAGATGGTCTTTATAATCTGCTCCTAACCACTGCACATCTTCTTTGATAGACTCTACAAATTCCATATCCTCTTTCATCGGGTTCGTATCGTCAAATCTTAAATGAAATGTTCCACCGTATTCTTTCGCAAGTCCGGAATTTAAAAGAATAGACTTTGCATGTCCGATATGAAGGTATCCATTCGGCTCTGGCGGGAATCTTGTGCAGACCTCTGTATAAACTCCCTCTGCCAGATCTTTATCGATTTCCTGCTCTATAAAATTCTTAGAAACTGTCTCTTCTGCCATTTCTCTCCTCCTGATTTATATGAATTATTTTAATTCAAGAATGCCTCAGCATTCTTGCTTCTTCCATTCCCATATCACTCAATATTTTACCCTATGACGGCACAGATTACAAACGTTTTTTGAGCGTTAAAAGTGCCTGTACAATAATTGCACTGTGGTCGACCGCAATCTCACCTGCTTTTTCCACCTGAAAATGTTCCTCGCGCACCAGCTCGCCACGGATCGTCTGTACAACTTCTGCCTCTGTATCCAAGCCTCTGCTTACATTTTTCACGTGAAGTTTATAGTGATATTCCATCTGTTTTTCCAGATCTGACACAGCGCCTTCATAGCATTTCAAATCATTCTCTCTTTCTTCTGTGCTGACTCCTTGTAGATTCACCTCACACCACACAGCATCCGCGGCGTCATCACCTGCCTGTACTTTCACAGCATTCTCCGGAACGACCGCCATATATGCAGTCGTGATCACGCGGGTCCGCGGGTCTCTGTCGTAATCCCCATAAGTTGCAATCTGTTCCATAACAAGCCCCTTTACACCTGTTTCTTCTTCCAGCTCACGCCTTGCAGTCTCATCTAAATTCTCCCGCATATTGGCAAAACCGCCCGGCAGTGCCCAGTAACCAATACTTGGGTGATTGCTTCTCTTTACAAGAAGAACCTTTAATCCGTCAATAGAATCACAGCTTTCCCCTTCATATGCAAATATGACTGCATCTGTCGTATTGCTTGGTGTTTCATATTTTCTCGGATCATACAGTTCCAGGAATTCTTCCAGATTCTGTCCCGCCTCATTTTTCTCACCAGTTCCGTAAAACTTGCTAAAATCATTTAAAAAAGCTGTCATGATACATCACTCACTTTCTATACTTCTTTCTTCATTCGATAATACGCCTCTGGCATCCATTTTCCCTTCCATACATAGAGTGCGATCAGTACTGCACCGATCAGCCATGTCACCGGATATGCCGTCATAACATAAGACAGTTTGTGGTCGATTCGAAGTACCGCCCAAATCCAGATAACTCTGCATACACATAAGGATACAAGGAATACAACCATTGTCTGAAATGTCTTTCCTGTTCCCCGGACTGTTCCTGCCATAACATGTAAGAAACCAAGCAGCCAGTAGAACGGACAGAAAAACTTCATAACATAAATTCCATACTGGACTACATCTGGTTTGCCAGAAAATACTCCAATGACCTGCGGCGCAAAAATTAACAATAATATTCCGGAAATAATGGTATATCCAACGCCCATACCTGTTGATACCCACATTCCTTTCTTCACGCGGTCATATTTTCCTGCGCCTACGTTCTGACCTGCAAATGTACTGGCTGCCATACTGAAACTCAGCACTGGAAGAATATTGAATCCATCTACTTTTACATAAGCTGCATAGCCTGCCATTACAACTGCACCAAAGCTATTGACGCTGGACTGTACAATAACATTTGAAATGGATATAACAATATTTTGAAATCCTGTCGGCAGACCGATCTTCAAAATCCTTCCAAGCAGATTATCATAAAACCGAATATCACGTAGTCTTACATGATAACTTTCCTGGCTTCTCATTAAAAATCCCAGAATAAAAATACAGGATAAAAGCTGGCTGATATCTGTTGCAAGAGCCGCTCCAATAATTCCCATTTTCAAAATCACAACAAAAAATATATCTAAAAATATATTGGAAACCGCTGCAATAATCAAGTAGATTAATGACCGTCTGGAATTTCCCACTGCATTGAGAATTCCTGCTGACATATTATAAATAACAGAAAAAAATATTCCGCCAAAATACACCTGCAGATACTGTGATGATTGTTCAAATACTTCCTGCGGTGTGTCCATTGCCCGCAAAATCATCGGTGTTGTCACAACCCCTGCCACTGTCAATATCGCTCCTGCTGCCACGGCAATTGCAAGTGTCGTATGTACTGCTTTCCTTACTCCTTCACGATTCCCGGCTCCAAAAAACTGAGAAACAACGACTCCGGCACCTGCGGATGCACCGATACAGAATCCAACCAGAAGATTGATAATCGCGCCACTGGATCCGACTGCTGCCAATGCCTCACTCCCAATCCAGTTTCCCACAATAATAGAATCTACTGTATTATATAATTGTTGAAATAAATTTCCCAAGATGAGCGGAATGGAGAAGAATAAAATTTCTTTCCAAATTGCCCCTTCTGTCATCACTGTACTTTTCTTACTCATATTTTCTCTCTACACCTCTCTTCTAACACCCAAAATTCTTCTTTCAGCTATACTCTTCTTTGCCCTGCAGTCATACGATTTTAAAAAGTCAGATAGTAAAAACCCCGTAAACTCACGTTCTTCGCGAATTTACGAGGTTAATTTAAACAAGCTGCCTAGCGGAATCGAACCGCCGACCTCCGCCTTACCAAGGCGACGCTCTACCGACTGAGCCAAGGCAGCGCGCATATGTTCTATGCAACGTTAATAATATACAATATCCGGCACTTGTTGTCAATGCCTAATCGAGTATTTCTATTTTTCAGCATTCCTGTTTTTCATAGCTTCTCTTTTTCCAGAATCTTTTGCGTCTTTGCTTTAATTCTTTGCAAGGCATTATCCACCGTCTTTGGACTTTTGTCTAGAAGCCTTGCTATCGTGCGGTAATCGGTGCCCATAAGATGCAGATAAAGTACACGGTTCTCAAGATCACTTAAGCTCTCTTCCAGTTTACTTTCCAGAAGTTCTGCGTATTCCTGGCTGACTAATAGTTCTTCCGGATTGCTGTTTTTATGTGCTTCCATCGTATTGATCAGAGGTTCTTTCTCCTCCGTCATATCATAAAGTGAAACATAAGAATTTAACGGACTGTGTTTCTTTCTCCTGGAAGCCTCGATTGCGGAGTAAAGCTGTCTGGAAATACACAGTTTTGCGAAGCTGAAAAATGAACTATTCTGATCCGGCTCATAATTCTGCACCGCTTTAAAAAGACCGATCATACCTTCCTGGATCAGATCTTCATTTTCTCCTCCAAGAAGATACATAGCATTCGCTTCTTTTCGCACAAGATTTTTATATTTTTCCATAATATAATCTACGATTCTGTTGTCTCCATCGCGCAGCTTCTGAATCAGTTGTTCATCTGTCATCTTCTCATATCTGTCCATAATTATCCAAGCCTCTGTCTTACAATCTCATATGCAAGAACTCCGGTTGCCACAGATGCATTCAGGGAATCAATATCCCCTTTCATCGGAATGCTTGCAACAAAATCACAGGTTTCTTTTACAAGACGGCTGACACCTTCTCCTTCATTTCCAATCACAAGACCGATCGGACCTGTCAGATTCAGCTTATACATAGACTCACCACCCATATCCGCACACACGAACCAAAGCCCTTTTTCTTTTAATTCTTTCATCGTCTTAGTCAGATTAGTCACTTTTGCAACCGGTGTATAGTTGATTGCTCCTGCCGATGTCTTTGCCACAGTCGCCGTCAGTCCTACCGCTCTTCGTTTAGGAATAATGACTCCATGCGCACCTGCCAGATTTGCAGTACGGATAATCGCACCCAGGTTGTGTGGGTCTTCAATATCGTCCAGCAAAATAAGAAATGGATCCTCTCCCCGCTCTTTTGCCAGTGCCAGCATATCCTCTACCTGTGCATACTCATAAGCCGCTGTATAAGCAATCACTCCCTGATGTCTTCCTGTCTGTGAAAGCTGTGTCAGACGTTCTTTATCTACAAACTGAACCAAAGTATCATGCTTCTTTGCCTCACGTACAATCGTCCGCACCGGGCCGTCCTGGCAGCCGTCCAGAACAAATAATTTGTCCACTGGTTTTCCGGAACGAAATGCTTCTAAGACCGCATTGCGTCCCTCAATCATATTTTCATTTCCATGTTTGTCTTTGTGTTCTATCATGAAATTCTCCTTCTTCAAAACTTACTCAAATCCTGCTGCCAGCTATTCTTCTTCCTTAAAAGCGGACCTGTCAGAAACACTGCAAAGCCCGATTTTCACCAAATCCAGCAGTCGTTTCCAGTCCTTTTTCAGATACAGATATCCCATCAACGCTTCAAATCCCGTAGCACGTCTGTAGTCTGTGATGGATTGATTCTTTGCGGGAGACACACTTTTGGCATTCCTTCCGCGTTTGTATATGCCATGCTCTTCTTCTGTTAAATGTTCTTGAATGGTACGCATCATTTTGGACTGTGCAGATGCCTGTACATAAGAGCTGGTTTCCTTATGCATTTTCTGAACCTGTTTATTTCCCTCATTCATTACTAAAGATTTAATTACAAGGTCAAAAATGCAGTCTCCAATATAAGCCAGAGCAAGAGGTGAATATTCTCTGATATCCACCTCTTTCATCTGGAAAATCTCCTGCATATAACTGTCAAACTGCCAATCTACGCTCTTTTCCATTGTACTCCTTCTCTTGTATCTTTCAAAATGATACCTTTTTCTAATAATTCATCACGAATCGCATCTGCTCTTGCAAAGTCCTTTGCTTTTCTTGCAGCCTGACGCTCCTCAATAAGTTTTTCAATATCCTCTGCCAGAATTTCTTCTTTCTTCTCTACAATAAGACCAAGAACATCTGCAAGCTTCACGATCAAGTCTTTGATCTTTCCAAGATACTCTTTTGTCTTCTTGGCATCTGCATTGGTGTTGCTGTATCTTACAAGCTCAAAAATTGCAGCTACTGCATCTGCTGTATTGAAATCATCATCCATCGCATCTTCAAATGCTTTTACAAACGAATCTGTCTGAGCGAAAAGTTCTGCTTCCTCTGCAGTCATCGGCTCATCCTTTGCATTTTTTATAAGGAAGTTCAGGTTATCTACTGCATTTACAATTCGCTCCAGACTGCTCTTAGCTGCTTCCATAAGCTCAGCACTGAAGTTCAATGGACTTCTATAGTGTGCGCTCAGCATAAAGAAACGAAGCACCTGAAGATCATACTGCTCACTGATCTCACGGACAGTTCTGAAGTTTCCGAGAGACTTACTCATCTTGCGGTTGTCAATATTTAAAAATGCATTGTGCATCCAGTAATTTGCAAATGTCTTTCCATTGGCAGCCTCACTTTGGGCAATCTCATTTTCATGATGTGGGAATACAAGATCTTCTCCACCGGCATGAATATCTATCTGCTCTCCAAGATATTTCTTGGACATCTCAGAACACTCTGTATGCCACCCCGGACGTCCGTCACTCCATGGGGATTTCCAGAATGGCTCTCCTTCTTTTTTCGGTTTCCAGAGAACAAAATCCAATGGATCTTCCTTCTCATCTGCACCAGATACAAGAAGTGAGCGCTCTCCGGAACGAAGATCATCCAGATTCTTGTGGGACAGTTTACCGTACTCTTTGAACTGGCGGGTTCTGTAGTAAACAGTACCGTTCTTTTCATAAGCATATCCCTTGTCCATCAGTGTCTGGATCAACTGGATCATACCTTCAATTTCCTGTGTTGCAAGCGGATTTGTTGTTGCAGGCTTTACATTCATGCCAGCCATATCTTTCTTACATTCTTCAATGTAACGCTGTGAAATCTCTTCAGCAGTCACACCTTCTTCATTTGCCTTTGCAATAATCTTATCATCTACATCCGTGAAGTTCGATACATAATTTACATCATATCCTTTATATTCGAAATATCTTCTGACAGTATCAAATACGATCATCGGTCTTGCATTACCAATGTGAATAAAGTTGTATACAGTAGGTCCACATACATACATGCGGACTTTTCCTTCTTCAAGTGGTATAAATTCTTCTTTTTTCTTGGACATTGTATTATAAATCTTCATTTTTATTGCTCCTTCTCTTCTTTTGCGCACTGGGCATGCGCAACCATTTTTAACTGATTTTCCAGTTCCATAAGCTTTTTATGCATACGCAGGTTATCAACCTGAAGCTCTTTGATGTCATTGCTGATCGGGTCCGGAAGATCTACCTGGTTCATATCCATACGTGGAATCTTTGCGCCATCCTGCTTTACAATTCTTCCAGGGACACCAACAACTGTACAATTAGCCGGTACTTCTTTCAACACAACGGATCCTGCTCCGATTTTTGAATTCTCGCCAATTTTAAATGATCCAAGAACCTTTGCTCCTGCGCTGACCATAACATTATCTCCAAGCGTCGGATGACGTTTTCCCTGCTCTTTTCCTGTACCGCCAAGTGTTACCCCTTGATACAAAGTAATGTTATCACCAAGTTCTGCCGTCTCACCAATGATAACGCCACTTCCGTGGTCAATAAAAAGACCTTTTCCAATGGTCGCACCCGGATGGATTTCAATTCCTGTCTTTCTGACTGCTCTTTGAGAAATCCAGCGCGCCATAACATAATGTCCCTTTTTGTATAATTTATGTGCGACTCTGTAATGAAGAATTGCCTTAAAACTAGGGTATAAAAATACTTCCATATTCGATTTGATTGCAGGATCCCGCTCACGAATCACCTGAATTTCTTCCTTGACATAGGATACAACTCCCATTTTAAGTTCCTCCCTTGACATATAATGATCAAATATATAGATGTTGGGGGCAAAAGCCCCAACTATGATGCCTACGGATTGTTCCGTGCTTTGCACTCCCACAATCCTCCCAATTATTCGCATATCGTGGGATTGTCATCCCACTTTTAGGCTCATATTGGGGCGGGTCCTAAGGTCTTTCATCCACTTATGAGCAAGCTCATGTGGATTTAGACCTTTTGACCCTGGCATCATATATAAAAAAACTTCGTCTCTCATAATAAGAGACGAAGTATATCCGCGGTTCCACTCTTTTAGAGATTCTGTCTTATGATCTTATGCAGACACCAATCTCCACTTTTCATACTTAACGCGTATCCACGTACTGCACTACCAGATTCCGATAAATCCTTCGCCCAGTCAACTCCCGGAGGCACTTCACAGATATTCCTCTTAAGAACGCTTTCAGCCGGTGACGTTCTCTCTCTGTCAGATTCTTATTCTGTTACTCTTTCCGTTCTAGGTCTTTGCCTGTTTAGAATATATAATATGTGAAAAAATACATTTTGTCAATCACAGATTCTACATAATTGCTTTATTAATTGTATCCTGCATCAGACAATAGCTTACAATTCCGAGGCCGAAAATTCCAAGAATCAGATATAAGATTCCTGAACTTCCATTCACGCCCTTGATCTGATCGCATTTTTCACCCATCTTGTACATCCAGTACCATCCATAGATTCCACATGTAATCAACGTGAACAGAAATACAAGTCCGCCTCCTGTCGCCTGTGTATCGCCACAGATCTGATTAACCTCGTCATTCAGCTTGATCATCCAGTAAATTCCATAGAGTCCGCATGTTACAATCGAAAGAATGACTGCAATCGCAATATTTCTCTCCTGGATTCCCGGGAATCTCTGATTCATGCCGCCTGCCGGGCCGCCATATTGATTCTGGTTTCCATAATTATTCTGATTTCCATATGCATTCTGACTATTATTCGTATCTGCACTTGTATACTGAGCCTGTCGTGGTACTTCGTATGTCTGCTGACTTTGATTCGCATTCACATCAGCTAAAGCTGCTCCACACTGTTTACAGAACTTTGCTCCGTCCTCACACTGAGCTCCACATTTGTGACAAAATTTCATCTTTCATTCCTCCTAAGTAAATCTATAAATATGCAGGGCAATCTTTTTGTGAAATAATGCTTTGCCCGCCAATATTTACGATGACTACATCATTTTTTATCATAACATAGTTTTCGGTATTCGTCTATTGCAGAATTCAAGAATGCCGATAGCGTTCTTGAATCAAACTACTTCATTCAGATAAATCCTGGAAAGTGGAATAATCTTTTCAAGCTCCGATTCCATTCGTCCCGACATGGAAACTCCTTCTTCTTTACTGATTTCTTCTACCGTTTTTGCACCAAAGACAAGTTCTCCCAATGCACTGACCGGCAGAATACCTTCACTGGTTTCTGGCTTTCCGTCCATAAGCATCAGTCCTGAAAACTCCGTTCCTGTCATTGTAACGTAACGGTTATTCTCCGGAATCAGTGGGTCTGTAACCTGAAAGCTGACTGCCATAAGACTTTTTAACTTCAGCGACATCAACATTCTTCTGACATCAACGATCCGAATCATAATCTTCGGTTTTGCCTCTTGTTTTTCCGCTTCTTCCGTCTCTTTAGATTCTTCATAATATGGTCTTACATCAACAATCTGTCCATCTTTTCTGTAGATGATAAGCTTTCCATCTTCACATGCCAGCTCTTTCAGTAATCGTTCATAATAATTCTTATCACGCTTGGCGTAAACCTGATATTTCCCCGCCAGTTCTTTCTGTGCCCAGGCTGCAATTTCATCACAATCTTTGTCTTCAGCCGCCTGTACAGTAATACTTTCCGCCAGCTTCTCCTCCGGAGCATAATATTCAATATTCTGTTCATACATCGTCCGGAAATCATGTGGCAGATAAATAGCCTCCGCTGCCGGCATCAGATAAGTAAATGTTACACCGGCCTGGTACATATCCAAAAGAGACTCTCTTAAAAGTCCGGCCATATACCTTCTGCCACGGTATTCCTTTCTCGTTGCAACTGCCACAATATAATAGGATTCCTTTTCAGTTCCATTGACCATCAGTGTATATGGATTTAAATGCAGCATAGCCTGAATATCATCGTCTTCCCGGACAACATAAATGATGTTGTCCTTTGTCTTCTCCTGATAATAATAATCTACAAAGCTTTTCTCGTCTTTTGAAAACACCTCTTCATAAAGCTTTCTCGTATCTAAATGCTGTGAAACTTCCAGCTTTTCAATTTTCATATGTCCTTTCCTCCAGCCACACTGTACATTTTACTTTATAATTCCAGATTATATAGATGTTGGGCTCAAAAGCACACAACTATGATACCTACGGATTCTGGCATCCACTACAGCCCGTACATCCGCCACAACTGCCTGCACAACCAGAACTTACATCTGCCGGACCGACACCGTAACTGTAATTCACAATCGTCTCAAGTGACGCAATTGCCTGCGCCGAAATACCTTCTCCGCTTCCGGTAAATCCAAGTCCTTCCTCTGTAGTTGCCTTAATATTCACCTGACTTACTTCAATTGCAAGGGCATCTGCAATATTTTTTTTCATCTGCTCAATATAAGGTGCCATCTTCGGGCGCTGTGCAATGATTGTCGCATCAATATTTCCAACCACATACAGCTCATCATCAATCAGCTCCCGTACATACTCCAGAAGCTTTATACTGGAAATTCCTTTATATTTTGAGTCTGTATCCGGAAAATGCTTCCCAATATCTCCAAGCGCTGCTGCTCCGAGAAGGGCATCCATAATCGCATGGAGAAGCACATCCGCATCCGAATGTCCCAAAAGACCTTTCTCATACGGTATCTGGACACCTCCGATAATCAGATCTCTTCCTTCTACTAATTTGTGAACATCGTATCCCAAACCAACTCGCATTTTAATTCCTCCACAAAACTTTTTTCATTCTCCGTTGTCAATGCCTTTTTTATTATACATGAGAGAATATTCAGAGTCAACGAAAGGCCACTATAGCCAGAGTTTTTTTGCATAATAGAAAATGCAATTTCTTATACAAAAAAAAGAAATCTGCTTTTGCAAATTCCTTTTCTTACACAAGTAGCGGGAACTGGATTTGAACCAGCGACACCGCGGGTATGAACCGCGTGCTCTAGCCAACTGAGCTATCCCGCCATATATTGAGGTATATATGGGACCAATAGGGCTCGAACCTATGACCCTCTGCTTGTAAGGCAGATGCTCTCCCAGCTGAGCTATGATCCCATATCTTGTGGCTCTCTCGAACCGACTTCGTTAGTATACATCAATATAGTGAGTATTGTCAATAACTTTTTTTATTTTTTTATTATCTTTTTGTAACAGTTCAGCCTTCGGCTGAACTAAAATATAAAAAACAGAGAAATTTTATTTTTTGGAGGAAGAACTTATCCACAGTTTCTTCCTCATTTTTTTGAATATCCTTTATCTAACAGAACTATTAATTACATTTTGATTAAAATACTTTATTAGGAATAAATTTGGGCTATTTTTTGTGGACAACTATTCTTGATAAGTTGCTAAAATCAATTTTTATCCACCGTCATTTTGACGACAACGTTTTATAATAAATTTTTCTTTTTATTCGATTTCTGTTAAACTACTTTTATCGGAAATCGAAAGAAAAGGGGGAGAATCTTATGGGACGAAAAAGCAATTATGAAAATGGAATGTATAATC
>NZ_ATVU01000016.1:0-74785 GCF_000420885.1 Dorea sp. AGR2135
CAGGTTACCCACGCGTTACTCACCCGTCCGCCGCTCAGTCACAAAAGTCTTCATCCGAAGAATCGAACTTAAGTGCTTCGCTCGACTTGCATGTGTTAAGCACGCCGCCAGCGTTCATCCTGAGCCAGGATCAAACTCTCGTTTAAAAATCTTAATTCCGATTTGACTCGGATTTAAAATCAAAGTTCGTTCCAGGTCAAGAAAACTACTAGCTTTCTTATCCCTTTTACTGTTTTAAGGTCGACATTGTTATTCAATGTCCGTTCTGAATTTTCTCTTAAAGAATCTTCAGGGTTGTTGTCTATTATTTAATTATCAAGGTTCTTTTTCTTGTTGTAGTCTCAGCGACAGCTTTTTTATATTATCACATTTACAATCGCTTGTCAACAACTTTTTTATTTTTCTTTTTCACTGTCCGCTTCGATCATCTCTGTCGTTCGAAGCAGCTTGTCTAGAATATCATAATTATTAACTCTTGTCAATAACTTTTTATTCTTTTTTTGATTCTTAAGAATTGTTTTCTCGCGAATCAGCTTAGTTATAATATCATTTGGGCAACCATATGTCAATACTTTTATTTATCTTTTTTTACATCTTTTTCTCATACTTTTTCTCATTAATTTTCCGCATCTATACTTAGTGTTTACACGCATATAACATACAAAATATAGTGCCCATTATTACAATCTTATCTATAATAAATAAGTCCCATTATTTTTGCCAGATTCTCTGCTTTGATGTTCTTTATGATATTTCCTTCTACATATTCAAGAATGCCTCGGCATTCTTGCTGCGAGGTTCGTGTCATGCAATTGCATGACATACTTCTACTGTGCACCTCTGCAATCAATTCTTCTATTGCATCTTCCTCAATATCTACCTGCTCTATTTGATACTCCTTGATCAGTTTTGGCCAAATGTATCCTTTCACAATTTGCTTTTTGTCTCTTATCGTATATGGAGGTAATCCTACAATGTCCAGACGATCCTGTAATATCGGCTACAACGGTTCAAGACTATTAGCTGTTGCCACAAAAATTACATTTGACAGATCCAGTGGAAATCCCAGATAGTTATCTACAAATTTTGAACGGTCACTGTATAATATGTCAAGAAGTACATTTTCCGGGCAGCCATGTTCGATGGAACTTCCCATTTTGTCAATTTCATCCAATAAGATCAATGGGCAGAAGCTTTTCCCATGTACCAGAACATCCACAATCCTTCCCGGCTTGGCATGATTGAATACTGTCTGTGTTCCTCGTAGAAATAATGCATCCGAAACACCTGCCAGTGATATTTTCACACAAGGTATTCCCATCGCCTTTGCAATCGAAACTGCAATGGATGTCTTGCCTGCTCCGGGAAATCCAGCAAGTAGCATAACTGCCCCGTAGTTCTTTCCAAGATACTTCTGGCAAGCCATATAACGTAATACCTTCTCTTTTGCCTCCAGCATAGCATAATGGGAACTATCCAACATCGTCTTGGCTTCTTTTCTTCTATACGTGTAGTTTATTTAAAAAGATAGTACCCCAGTCAAATGTAAATTTCAAGTAGCGGTCTTTGCTTAGAACGAAAAAAAGAGATTTGGAATTTCTTCCAAATCTCTTACCTACGGAGAAAGAGGGATTTGAACCCTCGCGCCGGTCACCCGACCTACACCCTTAGCAGGGGCGCCTCTTCAGCCTCTTGAGTATTTCTCCAGCAAAAATGATTATACTAGAGGTTTACCCTAATGTCAATCATTTTTTACTTTATTTTTTCAACCTTATTTTTTGGAAATTTTTTACCTTATTTTTCAATCCTGACTTTCGGCTGACTTTCACGTAATTTTAAATATTTTCAATCTCTTACTTCACATTTGCACTGGCACTATTTCCTTCACTCTGAGTACTCTTGTGCTCTTTTGTCAATGAAAATCCACGACCGCTGACTTCTCTGACTTCACTTACAATCACAAAGCTTTCCGGATCAATATTCTTTACAATACGCTCCAACTGATGCAGTTCACGGTTTGACACAACAACGAGAAGCACCTGGCGGTCTTCCTGTGAATATCCACCCTCTGCACGCAGAATTGTAAGTCCCCGGTCCAGATGCCCGATAATCGCCTGACGGATTGGCTCCGGATTTCTGCTGATGATTTTAACCTCCATTTTCGAGCCACCAAGGAGCAATACCTTATTCAGCACTGTTGTATAGGTTATAACAAGAATAACTCCATATAACAGCATCTCAGGCGGTATGAGGATAGCCTGACCAAGCAGTATACATATATCAAATACATTCAGGCTGACTGACACAGGTATCTTAAAATATTTATTCAAAATCAACGGCGGAATATCCATACCTCCGGTGGATGCTCCCATACGAATGACGCTTCCAAGTCCCACTCCGATTCCCAGCCCTGAGAATATCGTATTCAGCCAGATATCGTCTGTGAAATGTACATTTGCAAAGATCTGTCCGAATAACTCCAGGCAGATTGGATAGGTAAATGTACTTACAATAGTTGTAAATGCGAATTTCTTTCCAAGAAAAATAAATCCGACTACCAGCATCACAATATTAAATCCCAGCACGAATATCGAAACGGATAATCCGGTCAATCTGTTCACTAAAAGTGCAATACCTGTCGTTCCTCCGGTCGGCAGTCCTGACGGAAGCAGAAATAATACTGCGACCGCTGCGTACATAGCATTTCCAATAATAACTGTCAACAATGTTATTCCCCGCTGTAACATTGTCTGATTTTTGTTTTTCACAATTTTCTTCCTCCGAAATCACATACTTATATTCCGGATACTGCCAATTCTCCTACATACACTGATGGAGCAATTACACTTGCGCAATCCGGATATGTAGATATGTAATCATTTGCGATTCCCTGAATCTGACCAAGCATGTCAAAGAAATTACCTGCAATCGTCACCTGACAAAATGCATCTGTTTCCTGGCCATTCTCAATCTTTCTTCCTTTTACAATTAATGAAAATGTCCCCGTCATTACATTAATTCCTGCAAATACACCATCTACATCGGTTACAAGGATACCATGACACATTTTTTTCTTCAAGTCCAAAATTGAGGATTCTGTTTTCTCACCCAGATCACATTCAGATTGCAAAATAACATTTGTAATCCCAATTTCCACATCAGATTTTGGCGATTGTTTAAAACCATTTCCTGTAGGTTCGATTTTTAATTTTTTCGCAAGTTCTTTATTTACAAGTTGTGTTTTAAATGTTCCTTCTTTTATCAGGTATTTTTCTTTCACAGGTATTCCTTCATCATCAATTCTACGGCATACTCTGCCCTCTTTCAAATCTGGCACCTCTTTTAATGAAACATTTGCAGATGCAATCTTATCACCCTCACGTCCTGCAAGCGCACTTCTTTCATTTTTAATCCGGTCTGCATAAAATGCCGGAATATACGCTTCCAGTAATTCTGCCATCACGGAGTTTTTCAAAATGACCGGATACTGCCCAGACACAATCGGTTCTGCACCAAGGCCGGCTCTGGCTTCTTTAGCTGTCTCACGTGCCAGCTTCTTTGCACTGTCATCTGCCAACTCACTCACATAACAGCATCCTCTGGCATAAGATGCCTGTCCATCCTTCTCCGCCTTTAAATCTGCACGGAGACTGTGGTATCCTGTAGCATCCATGAACCTCTTATCTCCCGGTCCCAATACATAAATCTCTTCCAAATATTGCTCATATCCAAGATAATCCACAAGGTCTATATTCGGGACCTGATAAACTTCTTCCTTTGCCTCTGCAAGCTTTTTCATCACAGTCTCATGGTTCTCCCACATGAACTGCACTTTTTCATCCTCTCCACATGCTTCTTTTGAATTCTTAGCGTTATCCACATCTTCTTCATATTTTTCACCCAGAGCTTCCATATTCTCTCTCAGCATTGTAATTAAAGCTTCTGCTCCCGGAAGAACTGTCCAGTAAGACTTTTCTTTTTTCCCGTCATGAGCAGCCTCGATTACATAGACTGCATCCTCGCTGTCCTGTTTTTTTACAGACTTGTGGCCACGTACACTTGTTGTTCTTGACTTCGTATGAACGACCTGGAAAGAAATGTGAGTATAGCCAGCTTTTTCAAGCTCCTCAGACAGCTTTTCTATTGTTTTCCGCTCTCTGCAATCTAACATATCTCGTCTCCTCCCACTGTCATCTCTGATACTTTTACGGTAGGCTGTCCTGCCCCAATATAGATAGCTCCGCTTCCGGCATAGCAGAACCCCTGACCAAGCTCATAATCCTTTCCTACCTGCTCGACTTTCTGAAGGATATCCCCTCCTGTTCCAATCAGAGTGGCACTGTGAACCGGCACCGTAATCTCTCCGTGTTCAATCAGAAATGTTTCTCCCGTATTAAAGTTGAACTCGCCGGTAATACTGTTGACCGAACCTGCATTGATACTCTTTACATAGATTCCACGGTCTACAGACGCAATCATTTTCTCTACGTCATCACTGCCCGGTGCAATATAAGTGTTGCTCATTCTTGCCACCGGCGCAAACCGATAGCTCTCGCGGCGACTGCTTCCATTTGCAGACAAACCAAGTTTCTTTCCATTCAGGCGGTCCACCAAATAATTTTTTAGGATTCCATCTTTAATCAGCACATTTTTTCTTGTCAATTCACCTTCATCGTCGATATAGCCAGATCCCCAGCCATCACGAATACTTCCGTCATCAATCAGTGTCACTTTCTCAGAAGCGACTTTTGTACCTAATTTTCCCGAAAATTCACTTCCATTGTCAGAAACAGAAGTCGCTTCCAGAGAATGACCGCAGGCCTCATGGAAGAACAGTCCTCCGAATCCATTAGCAATAATGACTGGCATTCTTCCTGTCGGGCAAGCTCTGGCTCCCAGACAGCGAATGGCATTCTGTGCGACCTTTCTGGCACACTCTTCTACATTTATCTGTTTCAGGAACTCATAACCTCCCATTGCCCCAGGTCCATAATAACTCCGCTGCACGTCCTGGTCGTCACGGACAACCGCCTCAATAGAGAGTCTTGTCTTCATGCGGTGGTCTTCCATGTAGCAACCTTCCGAATTGGCAATCTGCACATGCTGATCCATATCCAAATATTTCAGATACATCTGCGAAATCTGACTACTATATGCAAGTCCTGCTTTGTCGCATTTTTCCATAAGTTTCATCTTATCTTTGACAGAAGCACTTTGGAAATATTCTGTCGTGCTGTCATATATTTTCTGATCTGCAGACAGCTTCTCCCAGTCCGGTCTGACTGGTTCCCCTGCTTTCCAGTTTTCTTTTAACAGACGGAAAAGATTCTCTTCTCTCTCATCTTCTGTGTAGAAATATGCACACTGGTCGCCGGAAAATATACGGATTCCTACTCCTGATTCAATTCCTGCCAGTGCCTCTGACATATTTCCACCTGTCATGGCAAGCTGATTCCGTCGTGTATGCTCTGCGAACACTTCTGCAAAATCCCCTCCATGAGACATGATGTAGTCTATGATTTTATCTGTCATATTCTGACTGAGCATGTCTTTTCCTCCTTAACATGTTACATTCAGACCTTTTAGACATGGTCTGTTCAAAATAAATTCAAAAATTGTGAATCAAAATCTTATTTTTCTCCGTCTTTATCAAACAGGTGGCACTCCACAAAATGATCCGACTCTATCTCTCTGAACACTGGGGACTCCTGCGCACACCGCTCGGTCGCATATTTACACCTGGTACGGAATTTACATCCAGATGGTGGATTCAATGGACTTGGAACCTCACCTTCCAGTTTCGTCTTTTCCTTCTGGCTCTCATAATCAGGATCTGCTTCCGGGATTGCTGAGATCAACGCCTGTGTATACGGATGCTTCGGAGATGAATACAGCACTTCATTGCTTGCCAGCTCCACGAAGGATCCAAGATACATAACTCCGACACGGTCGGAAATGTGTTTCACCATGGACAGGTCATGGGAAATGAACAGATAAGTCAGTCCCATCTCTCTCTGCAATTTGATCAGAAGATTGACGACCTGTGCCTGAATAGAAACATCCAGCGCAGAGATTGGCTCATCACACATAATAAACTTCGGTTCTACCGCCAGCGCGCGGGCAATACCGACACGCTGTCTCTGACCACCGGATAACTCATGAGCAAAACGGTTGGCATATTCAGCATTTAAACCTACTTTATTTAACAGATCTGCGACTCTTTCATCCATTTCTTTCTGAGAAAGTTTCAAATGTACATGCATTCCTTCACTGATAATCTCTCCGATTGTCATACGTGGGTCCAGAGATGCATACGGATCCTGGAATATGACCTGAACATCCTTTTTGAAAGATAACAGTTCCTTTCCATGAAGTTTGGATACATCTTTTCCTTCAAAAAGAATCTTTCCCTTTGTCGGCTCATACAACTTGATAATCGTTCTTCCGCAAGTTGTCTTTCCACAACCAGATTCTCCAACAAGACCAATCGTCTCGCCTTTTCGAATCTTCAGATTAATTCCGTCTACAGCCTTTACGACCTTTTTCTTTCCTGCCGGAAAATATTTACAAAGGTCTTCTACTTCAAAGATATAATTATTCTGATCCATTATTTTGCCTCCTTATCATAGAAGGATTCTACCTTCGGTGCTTTTGGATGCTGCAGCCAGCATGACACCTTATGTGTATCACTTAAGGATGTCTCCCTTGGATTTCTCTCTTTACAGATTCCCATGCAGTACTCACATCTTGATGCAAATGGGCATTCATGTAATGGAAGCAGGAGATCCGGAGGTGTTCCCTTTAACGCATATAATTCTTCTTTTGATTCATTGGTAACCTTTGGCACGGAACTTAAAAGCGCCCATGTATACGGATGTTTGCTTTCATAGAAAATCTCACGGGCAGTTCCCCTCTCTACGACCTGGCCTGCATACATAACCTGAATACGGTCCGCGAAATTAGCCACAACACCAAGGTCATGTGTTACCAGAATAATAGCTGTATTAGATTTTTCTTTTAATTCGCGCATCAGATCCATAATCTGTGCCTGGATTGTTACATCAAGCGCAGTTGTTGGTTCATCTGCAATCAGAATTTTCGGATTACATGCAAGTGCAATGGCAATCATAACACGTTGTCTCATACCACCGGATAATTCATGCGGATAATTATCAATTCGAGATTCCGGGCTTGGAATCTTGACCATCTCAAGCATACGGATAGCTTCTTTTCTTGCCTCTGCCTTATTCATGCCACGATGAATGATCAGACTTTCCATAATCTGCTTACCAATGGTCATCGTAGGATTCAGTGAAGTCATTGGATCCTGAAAAATCATACTGATTTCGTCTCCGCGAAACTTATATAATTCTTTGTCCGTCATTTTCATGACATCTTTTCCATTACAGACAATCTTCGACTCCGGTTTAATCTCTGCGAATGGCGGTTTTAAAAGACGCATGACAGCTTTGGCCGTTACGGTCTTTCCACATCCTGACTCTCCTACGAATGCAAGCGTCTCACCTTTTTTTAATTCAAAGCTGACACCACGGACAGCTTTTACTTCTCCTGCATAAGTCTGAAAAGAAACATGCAGATTATCTACTTCTAATACTTTTTCATTTTCCATCTTCATCTACCTCCAGACTATTTTCTAAGTTTCGGATCTAATGCGTCACGAAGTCCGTCACCAAGCAAAGTAAAACTCAGCATTGTAAGGGCAATCATAATTGCCGGGAACAAAAGCTGTGTTGGATAGAACATAAAGTTCTGCTGAGCGGCAGATGCAAGAGCTCCCCAGCTTGTCTGTGGCGGCTGGATTCCAAGTCCTACATAACTTAAGAACGCCTCTGAGAAAATGTATCCTGGAATATCAAATGTAATAGCTACGATAATCATACCGAGTGTATTTGGAATCATATGTTTCATAATAATTTTCATCGGCGATACACCGAGTGCATTTGCTGCAAGGACAAATTCCTGTGATTTCAGCTGAAGCATCTGTCCACGCACCAGTCTGGCAATTCCACACCATCCTGTCAGTGTCAAGGCAATCAGCATCGTTCCAAGACTCTTGCTGTCCGTCATCACAGAAATCAGGATAACAATCAAAAGATATGGAATACTTAAAAGAACCTCTACAATACGCATCATGATATCGTCCACAATTCCTCCAAAATATGCTGCGATACCTCCATAGATACTTCCGATCAAACTGGCTACAAGCGCTCCTGTAATACCAATCAAAAGAGAGACACGTCCCGCCTGCCATACTCTGGCAAACAGATCACGTCCAAGGTCATCTGTTCCGAACCAATGTGCTGCACTTGGTCCCTGATTGATTGCACCCGAATCAATTTTCTCATATCCATATCCACTGATGGCCGGTCCGAATATAATGAAAAATATAAGAACAAGAAGGATAATACCTGCCAGAAGCGCTACTTTATTTTCTTTAAATCTTCTCCATGCATCGGCCCAGTATCCGATTCTCGGACGAGCAGGAACCTCTTCATCTTTCTCAAGTCCGATGATTTCAAACATTTCATCTGGGATATTTTCTGTCATATCAAATGTATTCTGGTTTTCCATCATGTATCTTCCTCCTAATCAACCCGGATTCTAGGATCCAGAACTGTATATGCAATATCTACGATCAACTGTACAAATACAAATAAAAATGCTGCAAATACAGTGGTTCCGATAATCATCGTGTAATCTCGGTCATTAATTGAATTGATGTAATAAAATCCAAGTCCTGGTATTCCAAATATTTTTTCTACAACGAAAGAACCTGTAAAGATTCCGGATATCTGGCCTACGAGAAGTGTCATACATGGGAGAAATGCATTTTTCATAACATGTTTGCGGATCACATTGAATCTGCTGACACCTTTTGCTTCCGCTGTCAGAATATAATCTTGATTCATAACATCCAGCATATTGGACTTTACATAACGAGCATAAGTGGCAATCGTGCCAAAACTCAATACAACGGTCGGAAGAACCACATTCTGCCAGCTTCCCCATCCTGTTGTTGGCAACACTCCGAGTTGTACACAGAATACAAACTGAAGAAGTGATGCCAGTACGAATACTGGAACCGTAATACCCAGTATTGCTATGAACATGACTATGTAATCAGGCCACTTATTTTTATGAAGTGCGGCCACGATTCCAAGAATAATACCTAAAAATACTCCAACAATCAGCGCCAGTCCTCCCGGAGTCGCTGAAACTTTGGAATTTTCAAGAAGTGTGTCTGTTATATAAGTTCCAGGATATTTTAAGGACTCACCAAGATCACCTTTCGTAATCAGATTCTTCATAAAAATTCCATACTGTTCCGTTGTGGATTTGTCCAGTCCATATTTTGCATAATAATTTGCTTTTGTCTGCTCAGGAAGATTTCTTGCCATGTGGGCAAGCGGATCTCCCGGAATACTGTGCATCATATAAAATGTGGCTGTAATGATGATTACGAGAGTAACAATCATATAACCGATTCTTTTTACAAGAAATTTTTTCATATTATCCACTCCTGTTAAAAATACCGCCGCTCTTAGATTAAGCGGCGGTAAAATTCTTATCTTTTACTATCTTGCACTTGTATCTACATATTTCAGTCCACTTGTTGAACTTGCCAGTTTATTGTAATTCTTCACATACTGATAATAATAAGAATGTGTACATTCATTTACGTTCGGGCTGATAACACAGTCATCTGCCAGAAGAATATTTTCTGCCTGTTTGTAAAGGTCAACTCTTGTCTTTTCATCCATCTCTTTTCTTGCCTGAGCAATAAGACTGTCATACTGCTCATTCTGCCAGAATACAGGAACCATGTTAGAACCACCGGCAAATACTTCCATCATAGCCATTGGATCATCATAGTCGATAGTCCAGGTCATCATAGCGATCTGGAATTCACCATTATTCGTCTTACTCTGGAATGTTCCCCACTCATTGAAGTCAAGCTCAACTTTTACTCCAAGAATTTTCTCCCACATCTGCTGACAATATGCTGCATAAGTTCTTGTCCACTCAGTTGTACCACTTAATGTATATGTAATATTTAATGTAGATGGATCACTTCCGAGTCCTAATTCCTGCATACCTTTAAGAAGTAACTCTTTTGGATCTTCTGTAATAGATTTTAATGGCTCTTCTACCTGATTACGATACTCTCCAAGTTCACCCGTTGATGTAGAATATGGAACCCAGCCGTATAATGGTTTGTGGATATCATTGTAAATAACTGAACACATATCTTCACGGTTTACTGCCATTGTGAAAGCTTTTCTGATGTTTACATTGCTGAATATTTTGTCCTGGCAGTTAAAGAAATCGTATCTTACTGTCGGGATTAGTGCTTCAACAACATCAACTTTGTCTTTCTTATCAAATCTTTCGATCCACTCTTTATCAGCACATGCAACATAATCCAAAGATCCACTGTCGAAGGAGTTGAATCTTGCTGTCTGGTCTGATACAATCTGATAATTTACTTTATCTAATTTTACAGAATCTTTATCCCAGTAATTTTCATTTTTCTCTAATTCGATTTTAGAATTACGTTTCCAGCTTGTCATCTTGAATGGTCCACATCCGACCATAGATTCTACATTTGCGCCATAGCTCTCTCCGTATTTTTCTACCAGATCTTCACGAACCGGATACATAGCTCTTGTATCTGTCAGAGCAAGGAAATATGGTACCGAGTACTCTAATGTAATCTCAAGTGTTTTATCATCGACTGCTTTTACGCCAAGTTCAGACACATCTTTTTCTCCATTGTAGATTGCTTCACCGTTCTTAATACATGTAATGTAAAATGCATTTGGTGAACCAGCTTCCGGGTCAAGTGTCTGCTTCATTCCGTATACGTAATCATCTGCTGTAACCGGCTCGCCATCAGACCACTTATTATCACGAAGATGGAATGTCCAGACGGTACCGTCATCATTAGATTTCCATGATTCTGCTCCGGCACCTTTACGTTCCTGCTTATCTCCATCTTCTTCCAGACGCGTCAAAGGCTCCATAATATTTCTCAGGATTCCCATACTGTAAGTATCATTACCTTTGACCGGATCCATCGTTGTCGGATCTGTGTCCAGATACGTGTTGTAACACGTTCCGTCTGCTGACTTTTTGTCATTTCCACCACCACAGGCTGTCAGGGAAAATACCATAACCGCTGCGAGAAGTGCACTTATGATTTTCTTTTTCATAGATTAACCTCCTTTTTCCGTTGCATCTATAATATTTGTCTATATTATATCAAATGCTTTAATTTTGGTCTATCTTTTTGTAATAAAAATTGGTGCTATACTACACCTTCAGTAATATTGCACCAATTTTCTTATATCTCCACTTTATTTTCGCTTTATTTTCAGTCTATTTTACTAATCCGTTATTGTTCTTTAATTCTTTTTTGCACGCTAATTCTCATTAAGTTCTGTCTTGCCCTGCTTTAATTTTATAGCGGAGGTCAACAAATTCAGCATAAGCATCGGTGATGTCAATGTATTCAGAAAAACACGCGTCATAGTCGGAGCTGTCAATGTCAAGTCTGCGCACTGCGCCACTGCTGTGTCCAGACGGTCAGTAATTGCCAGTATTTTTGCATTCTGCATTCTTGCCCGCTCTGTCACTTTCGTTGTCATAAAGTAGTAATCCGGAAATGAAATCGGTATGAGCAGAGATTCTTCTGTCAGTGAATTCAACATTCCATAAACATCATCATTCAATTCTGTATTTGCAGTAATTCCAAGGACCTCACAAGAAGAGAGTCTGTTTTTCATATATTCCGCCAGCGTCCAGGAAATGCCTCTTCCACAGATAAAAATCTGCTTACTATTCAAAATCAAATCTGCCGCTTCAAAATATTTTTTTAAATCAATATTTTGCCAGTAATCCGTAATAGCTTTGACCTCTTCATCTCCAATCTCTGACAGAACCTTTTCCCGGTTATCATGTTCATATTTGGGAACTTTCTCTGTATAGACACTGCTATCGTCCAGAACATCCGTCTTTTGTTTCTGAATTATATCCTTGCGAAATTCATATTTAATCTGGGTAAAACCTTCATAGCCAAGTGATGCACATGTATTAAGTATCGTAATCTCCGTTACTCCGATGTTCTGACTCAACTCTTTCAATGTAATATATGCCATCTCGTCCGGATGATCAATCATATACTTTGCAACCATGTACTGTTTTCTTGTAAGCTCTGTGCTTCTCTTTTTGATATTTTCTATAATGTCCATGATTTCTTCTCTCTTTCCATCTGACCGCTTTGATTTTTCTTAGTATACCTTACTTTGATATCTCTGCGCAACTATATTACTATAAAGTTATTATAAAATCACTATATTTTGTTTTTACCATATAGTATTGTATCACTTTAACATGACGAATTATAAAAAGGATATAGTTCCCCTTCCCCCATATGAATGCTATTATGAAATTCTATGCGGCAGTTGCAACTTTTTTCTGTTTGTTGCGATATTTATAAAGATTCTGTCCGATAGAAACGAGAAATACTTCAATCAATATGTCTTGAAATATTTCTTCAATGGAATCAGCAAGTACTTCGTTGATGAAGTAGCCGAAAGTACGGTAAGAAGGTGCTTGATGATCCATAAGATATATGAAGCGGAGATTAACTTTACACTGATTCTCCAGTGCGATTTCTCCCATAAATCTATCAAAAGTCAGCACTGGATCACAGATGTCCAAATAATCTTGAATTAGCATTGGCAAAACTGCCTGTTTTGGGTTAGAATAGATTATGTTATTAATTTTTTCACAGCCCCTTCAATCATTTACTTTATGAATTTTTTCTTCTGCGAAGTACGATAATCACAACTACAATTGCTGCAATAGAAAGAATTGCAAATAATCCAATCTGGGCTGTATCACTTGTCTTCTCCGCATCCGGACCTGATGTAATGCTCATAATTCCATATGCATCAATTATAAATTCTGTATCTTCAGCAAGATCATATCCTTCTGGTGCAGATACCTCACATAAAATATACGATGTATCAACATTCAATTTTCGCTCAAATGACTCGGCTGAATCTCCTGTCGTCCACTCTGCTACAATCTTACCTGCTGGAGATGAAACTTCTTTGAAGTAATAAGTTCCTGGTTCTACATTTTCAAATGTCATATAACCATTTTCATCTGATATCCGTGTGCCTATCAGAATGTCGCGGCCTTCACCACTAAGTACTTTATACGGTGCATAAGTTGCTCCCTTAATCGGATCTTTACTGCCGTCTTTAGATTTGTCTCGAATCTGACGGAATCAATTCTTTAATTGTGTAATTATAATCTCCAACTTCATCAAATATAATGGAATCAAAGAGTACAGAACCATTGTCTGTATTTTTCTTAGTATCAATCAAGTTGTTATTCTCATCAAATAACTGGAATGTAAATTCTCCCGGCTGAAGTTCAGCATTATTCAATACTTTCTTAACCGCTGGATCAATAGCTGCTGCTGTTACAGACATCTTATTTTCAAATGAGATTCTATCTACACTCTCGGATGAGTTCTCCACATTTGTTCCATTTTTTATGTAAGTTATAGACATATCCATTTTTTCATCCACATTTACCATAACGGTATATACAGACGGATCATATTCAATATCGCTAACGGTATTTTCCCCCTGCTCATTAATCTCTTTTACAGTGTAAGAATAAGTTACTGCTGTATAATATGGAATTGTACGGAATGTAATATTACCGGAAGCATCGTTTGTTTTTGTTTCAATCAATGTTCCATTTGAATCATACAGTCCAAATCGGAATTCTCCGGCTTCCAGATTACCACCTGTCAATGTCTTAGTTCCTGTAATCGTGGCAAGAGCATAATCCATGCTCATCGTCATAAAGTGATAGTTATTAAATATCAGGAATTCATCGTCCTCTACTGGCTCAAATGTATTTCCAACATCACCTTCGTATCCAACATAACGACACACACTCCGACAGGCTAAATGGAATCATGGATCGTTTTCTGGATCTGACTTCTTACAAGTTCCGCGATATCATTCGTCTTCATGTCTTTATAATCATCATAGTACAGCGGTTTTAAAAAATGTACCTGCACTGTGACCGATGCGATGCTGTTAGTGTCAAATGGCTTGAAAGAATCGATCAGTGCAACCGGCACGATCGGACATTTTGCTTTCGTTGCTGCTTTAAAGCTTCCGCCTTTAAACTCCAGCATCTCATTTCCCATCTTAGATCTTGTTCCTTCCGGGAAAATGAGATAATTTCTTCCGTTCTTTACCTCATTTGTCACATTTACAATGACCTGCAGTGACTGACGGATATCATTACGATCCATCATATATGCTTTCATACATTTGAAAACTTGTTTTAAAAATGGCACATTTTCCACTTCTTTTTTGGCAACTACGGAAAATGGCTTCGGGCAGACATCTACAAGTGCCAGTACATCGTAAAGTCCCTGATGATTTGGGAAGAACATAAAGCCGTTTTCTTCTGGGATATTCTCAAGCCCGTGGGCATCTATGGTCACATTTCCACCCTTATTAGCTCGGTGTGTGATGAACTGGAGCATCCGGTAATGTTCTTCTTCTGTGTATTTGTCTACGTGGGATGCATGATAACATAATTTTGCCCACATCCACGGAACAAGTAAAATGTTCCGAAGAACCATCATTATGATTCGTTTCATATCTTCTTGTACTCCTTTATGGCACTTTCGTACAGATAACCGCCCTCGCAATCAGCGACTACGATCACCGGGAAATCTTCCACATAAAGCTTGCGGATAGCTTCCGTTCCAAGATCATCATAAGCTACGACCTCAGAAGTCTTAATACATTTTGAAAGAAGCGCTCCTGCTCCTCCCACTGCCGCAAAGTAAACACTTCCGTTTCTTTTGACAGCATCCAGTACTTCCTTACTTCTCTTACCTTTTCCAATCATAGCTGTGAGGCCAAGATCCAGAAGCTTCGGTGCATAACGGTCCATACGGCTCGCAGTTGTCGGACCTGCAGAACCAATCGGACGCCCTTCTCTCGCCGGAGATGGTCCCATGTAATAAATCGTCTGTCCAACCATATCTACCGGAAGATTTTCTCCATTTTTAAGAGCATCATCCATTCTCTTGTGAGCGGCATCTCTCGCCGTGTAGATAATTCCTGTAATGTATACATAATCTCCTGCTCTGAGCTTACGGGATACTTCTTTGCTGATTGGTGCTTTTATATGCTTCTCCATGACTATACCTCCCTCACAATGTGTCTGTTGACGTGACAGCAAATATTGATTCCTACCGGAAGTCCCGCAATGTGAGTCGGGTATGTATTAACATTTACCGCAAGAGCTGTTGTTGTTCCTCCAAGACCTCCAGGTCCGATACCAAGCTTATTGATCGTCTCAAGCATCTCTTCTTCCAGATCCTTGACCCACTGGATGTCTGAGTGTGTGCCAACTTCACGTGTCAGGGCATCCTTTGCCATAAGAGCACATTTTTCAAAGGTACCACCAATTCCGACACCGACTACCATCGGCGGACAGGCATTCGGTCCCGCATCCTGAACAGCTGTCAGAATTGCATTCTTCACACCTTCAATCCCATCTGCAGGCTTCAGCATAAAGACACGGCTCATATTCTCGCTTCCAAATCCCTTCGGAGCAACTTTAATCTTTACTTTATCCCCCGGCACAATGTTATAGTGAATAACTGCCGGTGTGTTATCTTTCGTATTCTCACGGATGATCGGGTCACCTACAACAGACTTTCTAAGATATCCTTCCACATATCCCTGGCGCACACCCTCATTGATGGCATCCGTAAGACTTCCACCTTCAAAGTGTACCTCCTGACCAACTTCTATGAACACGACCGCCATACCGGTATCCTGACAGATTGGGATCATATCCTCTCCTGCAATCTTTAAATTCTCCTGAAGCTGTGTCAGAATCTGCTTTCCAAGCGGTGCTTCCTCCGTCTCCACAGCCTTTTTCATCGCTATATCCATATCCTCAGACAGAAAATGATTCGCCTGAATACACATTTCTTTAATATTTCTCGTAACTATACTTACATCGACTGAACGCATAATGATCTCCTTTCATCTCTTTTTTCATTTTACCCTGTCCCTTAGTGATATACAAGACAAAAAAATCTGCAGCCTCGGATTTTCATGTCCTGCAGCTACAGATTTTTTTATAGTCTTATTAAGTTTTCTTTTCTCAGACAGTATAACTTTTATTCTTCGTCACTTTCTAATGCCAGTGAGTCTACGTCTAGCTGGTCCACTTCTACTCCGTCTTCGCCGAAGATTTCTTTCTTTTTGGCTTCTTCTTTTTCTTCGTCTCTGACTTTTGCGATACTTGCTACGGTCTCTTTATCTTTCAGGTTGATGAGTTTGACTCCGGATGTGATTCTTCCGAGTAAGGAGATTCCGGAACACAGCATACGGATGATGATTCCGTCCGTATTTATGATCATAATCTCATCGTCTTCGTCAACTGCCTTGATTCCGATGACATTTCCTGTCTTTTCGGTAATCTTGTAACACTTCACTCCTTTGCCGCCACGGTTCTGTGCTGTAAATTCACTGATGTCTGTACGTTTACCCATACCTTTTTCAGATACGATCAAAAGGTCATGTCCCTGGGTCACAAGCTGCATTCCAATCACTTCGTCGCGGTCTGCAAGGTTGATTCCGCGTACTCCCATGGAGTTACGTCCTGTTGCTCTTACGTCGGTCTCATTAAAGCGGATACACTGACCATACTTCGTTGCAAGAATGATTTCCTGATTATTGTCTGTGAATTTTACTTCGATCAGTTCATCCTCATCACGCAGTGTAATTGCGGCAAGTCCTGTCTTTCTTACATTCATGTACTCGCGAAGAGATGTCTTCTTCACAAGACCTTTCTTTGTTGCCATGATCAGATAATCCTGGTCGCGGTAGTAATCAATCGGGATTACAGCAGTAATCTTCTCGCCCGGCATTAACTGGAGCAGGTTGATGATCGCAGTTCCTCTTGATGTGCGGCTTGCCTCCGGAATCTCGTAACCTTTCAGTCTGTAGACACGTCCGGTGTTCGTAAAGAACATAATGTAGTGGTGCGTATTCGTCATGAATAGCTCTTCCACATAATCTTCATCCAGAGTCTGCATACCTTTAATTCCCTTACCGCCACGATTCTGTGCCTTAAATGTATCATCAGACATACGCTTGATGTAACCAAGCTTTGTCATGGTAATTACAATATTCTCCTTCGGAATCAGATCCTCCATGGAAATGTCATACTCGTCAAATCCGATGGATGTTCTTCTGTCATCACCATATTTATCCTTAATGACAAGGATTTCTTCACGAATCACTCCAAGAAGTAATTTTTCGTCTGCCAGAATTGCCTCCAGTCTCTCAATCTGAGCCATAAGTTCTGCATATTCTTTCTCAAGCTTCTCTCTTTCCAATCCGGTCAGAGCACGCAGACGCATATCTACGATAGCCTGAGCCTGAACATCATCCAGTTCGAATTTCTCCATGAGTTCTGCTTTTGCAGCCTGTACCGTACTGGAACCACGGATGATCCGGATAACTTCGTCAATATTATCAAGCGCGATCAATAATCCTTTTAAGATATGCGCTCTTTCTTTTGCTTTGTTCAGTTCGTACTTTGTACGACGTGTCACAACATCTTCCTGATGCTTCA
Organism: Dorea sp. AGR2135; assembly: GCF_000420885.1. Taxonomy (NCBI): domain Bacteria; kingdom Bacillati; phylum Bacillota; class Clostridia; order Lachnospirales; family Lachnospiraceae; genus Dorea; species Dorea sp. AGR2135. The sequence goes on from NZ_ATVU01000016.1 coordinate 17,728, forward strand.
GGTAATATCCAAGAAGCTCTAAAATATTCATGACTTTTGGCTGTTTGCCGACCAGTGCCAGCATGATCACGCCAAATGTATCCTGAAGCTGTGTATGTTTGTAAAGCTGGTTCAGCAATACATTTGCATTGACATCTTTACGAAGTTCAATAACAATACGCATACCTTCACGGCTGGACTGATCACTTAAGTCTGTGATTCCATCCACCTTCTTGTCACGTACCAGCTCTGCGATCTTCTCGATCAGACGGGCCTTATTGACCATGTACGGAAGCTCTGTAACAATGATGCGGCTCTTTCCATTCGGCATCGTCTCAATGTTCGTTACGGCACGTACACGAATCTTACCACGTCCTGTTCGATATGCTTCCTCGATTCCTCTTGTACCAAGAATCTCTCCACCGGTCGGGAAATCTGGTCCCTTGATGATCTCAAGGATTTCTTCCATTGTTGTCTCGTTTTTATCTGCAATCTTGTTATCGATAATTCTGACTACTGCGTCAATGACCTCACGAAGATTGTGCGGCGGGATATTCGTTGCCATACCTACGGCGATACCGGATGTACCGTTCACCAGAAGGTTCGGGAATCTTGCCGGAAGTACAACCGGCTCTTTCTCCGTCTCATCGAAGTTTGGCATGAAGTCTACCGTATCTTTGTTGATATCAGCAGTCAGTTCCATGGAAATCTTACTCAATCTTGCCTCTGTGTAACGCATAGCCGCTGCTCCGTCACCGTCCACAGAGCCGAAGTTTCCATGCCCGTCAACGAGCGGATATCTGGTAGACCATTCCTGAGCCATATTAACCAATGCTCCGTAAATAGAACTGTCACCGTGAGGATGATATTTACCCATTGTATCACCGACGATACGGGCTGATTTTCTGTGCGGTTTATCCGGTCCATTGTTCAGCTCGATCATGGAGTAAAGAATTCTTCTCTGTACAGGTTTCAATCCGTCTCTTACATCTGGAAGTGCACGGGAAGCAATAACACTCATGGCATAATCGATATAGGAGGTCTCCATCGTCTTCTTTAGGTCGACCTCATGGACTTTATCAAAAATATTGTCTTCCATTTATCTATTTTCCTTTCTGCAAAGCGAAAATATTTCGCTGATATTTAAATGTCAAGATTCTGTACATACTGTGCATTTTCTTCGATGAACTCACGTCTTGGCTCTACCTTATCTCCCATCAGTGTTGTAAATGTGAGATCCAGCTCGCTTGCTGTCTCATCATCCATTGTGACACGAAGGAGTACGCGGTGCTCTGGATCCATAGTGGTATCCCAAAGCTGCTCTGCATCCATCTCTCCAAGACCTTTGTAACGCTGAATTTTATTATTGTTATCACGCCCAACTTCCTGCAAAATGCTGTCTAGTTCTTCGTCGCTGTATGCATACCAAACTTTTTTATTTCTTTCGAGCTTATAAAGTGGCGGCTGTGCCAGATACACGTATCCTTCTTTGATCAGATCTGGCATAAATCTATACATAAATGTCAGAAGCAGTGTACTGATATGTGCTCCATCCACGTCGGCATCGGTCATGATGATGATCTTGTGATAACGTAATTTGCTGATATCAAAGTCTTCATGGATTCCGGTTCCAAATGCCGTGATCATGGCTTTGATCTCCGCATTTCCATAAATTCGATCCAGTCTTGCCTTCTCAACATTGAGGATCTTACCACGAAGTGGAAGGATGGCCTGTGTTGCACGGTCTCTGGCTGTCTTTGCGGAGCCACCGGCGGAGTCTCCCTCTACGATGTAGATTTCGCATTTTTCCGGATTCTTGTCAGAACAGTCTGCAAGCTTACCAGGAAGTGACATACCGTCAAGGGCTGATTTCCTTCTTGTCAGATCTCTCGCTTTTCTTGCAGCCTCTCTCGCACGCTGTGCCATCACAGACTTCTCAACGGTTACTTTAGCGACCTGAGGATTCTGTTCCAGGAAAATCTGAAGCTGTTCACTGACAACACTATCAACTGCTCCTCTTGCCTCACTGTTTCCAAGTTTCTGCTTTGTCTGACCTTCGAATTGAGGATCCTCGATCTTGACACTGATAATTGCAGTCAGTCCCTCACGGATATCCTCACCTGTCAGGTTCGGCTCATTATCTTTTAAAAGTTTATTCTTTCTTGCATAATCATTAAATGTCTTTGTTAACGCATTTCTAAATCCGACAATATGAGTTCCGCCTTCCGGAGTCGTAATATTATTTACAAATCCGTAGCTGTTCTCATTGTAGGAATCATTGTGCTGCATTGCAACTTCAACAGATACATTGTTGACGATTCCCTCACAGTAAATAATCTGCTCGTAAAGCGGAGTCGTACTGCGGTTCAGATACTCAACAAATTCTTTGATTCCACCTTCATAGTGGAAAGTCTTCTCAATCGGCTCTTGTGGTCTTTCATCGCGAAGAACAATCTTCAGTCCCTTTGTCAGAAATGCCATCTCACGGAATCTCTGCTGTAAAATGCTGTAATCAAAGATTGTTGTCTCAAAAATCTCTCCATCCGGCAGGAATGTGACCTTTGTTCCTGTCTTTCCCGGCTCACATTCTCCGATGACTTCCAGCTTCTTTGCAACTTTTCCTCGCTCATAGCGCTGTCTGTATACTTTTCCTTCGTGACAGATTTCAACTTCCAGCCAAACAGAAAGCGCATTTACAACAGATGCACCTACTCCATGAAGTCCTCCGGATACCTTGTATCCTCCACCACCGAATTTTCCTCCGGCATGAAGCACCGTAAATACGACTTCAACTGCCGGAAGTCCTGATTTATGGTTGATTCCGACCGGAATTCCACGTCCATTATCTGTGACAGTAACGGAATTATCCGGATTAATCGTTACGTGAATGGTATCACAGAATCCTGCCAACGCCTCATCAACCGCATTATCAACAATCTCATATACCAGATGGTGAAGACCTCTTGATGAGGTACTTCCAATATACATTCCCGGACGCTTTCTTACAGCTTCCAGTCCTTCCAGTATCTGAATTTCGTCTGCGCCATATTCGTGCTGTACCTTTTCTGTAGCCATGCTAATCCTCCTAGTTTTCCTTTATCACTTGTCCGTTCTGGACATGAAATACTTTATTGACTTCAAATCTATGATTTACAAATTCATCCACTCCTGTACAGGTAATGAGTGTCTGTATATCATGAATACTGTCTAATAAATAGTTTTGCCTGTGTTTGTCAAGTTCAGACAACACATCGTCAAGTAACAGAACCGGTGTGTCTCCGATCACTCTTTTCACCAGCTCGATTTCTGCCAGTTTCAATGACAATGCTGCGGTCCTTTGCTGTCCCTGGGATCCGAATCTCCGGATGTCCAGATTCCCGACCATAAAACAGACGTCGTCTCGATGAGGCCCTACCGAAGTACTCTTCATCCTGATATCTCGCTGTCTGTTCATCTCAAGAGCCTGCTCAAGAGACATGTTTTTCGTACTCGGTTCGTAGATCAGACGGATTTCTTCCTTACCGCCAGTCAGTTTCTTATGTATTCCGGAAACAATTTCGTTCATTTCGTCAACAAATTGTTTCCTCCTCGCAATGATTGCATTGCCATACTGAACAAGCTGGAAATCCCAGATGTCCAGAGTCTCCATTGCATCTTGCCGGTATGCACTGTCTTTTAGTAAATGATTTCTCTGATTTACGATCCGACTGTAATTGGATAAATGATTAAAATATACTTTATCAAGCTGTGACAGCTCTAAATCTATGAACTTTCTTCTTCCCGCCGGACCATTTTTTATAATGTTCAGATCTTCCGGTGAAAAAAATACGAGATTTACAATGCCAAATAATTCTCCGGCTTTGCGTATCGGAATCTTATTAATAGCAACACCTTTCGGCCGGTTCTTCTTCAGATGCATGTCAATCTGATCCTGAATCCCGCGTTTTTCAACAATCACCTCAATGTGTGATTCCTCTGCCCCGAACCGGATCATATCCCGGTCTTTGCTCCCTCTGTGGGACTTCGTCGTCCCGGACAGATAGACAGCCTCCAGAATATTCGTCTTTCCCTGAGCATTATCCCCGTAGAAAATGTTGGTGCTGCCGTCAAATTCCAGATTCAAAAGCTCGTAGTTTCTAAAATTTTTCAGTTTCAAAGATTTAATCTTCAATTTTGATTTCTTCTCCGCCAAATGATACAACATCCCCGCCGTATAATTTCCTTCCACGGCGAGTATCGATTTCTCCATTTACAGACACCTGTCCGTCCTGGATGACTTCTTTTGCCTCAACGCCCGATTCAACAAGACCGGCTGCTTTTAACGCCTGCCCAAGCTTTATAAATTCATCACGCAATTTGATTGTTTCCATAGTCGCTCCTTTATATTTACAAAAAATGAATAAATGTATAATTATTCATGCATTTTTATGAATAATATTAGTATTTTCGTATAATTATGCACTCATTATACATTTGCATTAAAGTTTACAGGAAGGATAAGATAAATATAGCTTTCTGTCTCATCCTTGATGAAGCAAGGTGCTTTTGCATTCATCAGATAAAGTGTAACCTCTTCATCATCAATAACACGCAGTGCGTCAATCAGGAATTTCGGATTGAATCCGATCAGAAGATCTTTTCCATCCTTGGAAATCATAATCTCTTCATTCATGGATCCGATCTGAGATTTGATTTTTAACTCCATCATTTCATCCTGGATGTCAATGATGATCGGTTTTTTATCTCCCTCTTTGATGAGAAGTGTTGCGCGGTCAATACAATTTAAGAATTCTTTTTTGTTAATTCTTACTTTTGTATCGTAATCACTGGACAGCATCTGATCAATTTTAAAATATTCGCCTTCAATGAGTCTGGAAACAACGATTGTATTGTCAAATTCAAACACAATATGGTTATTTGTATAAGAAATTTCAACCATACTCTCAGCTTCTCCGGATAAAATTTTACTAATTTCAATTAAAGTTTTACCAGGTACGACCATCTTATAATCACTGACTGGATTTTTCAATTCAATTTTACGGATAGAAATTCGATGTCCATCCAAAGATGCAACTCTTAAAACATTATCTTTTATTTCAAATAATTCTCCGGTCATTAATTTGTTGCTTTCTGTATCAGCAATAGAAAAGATCGTCTGGCGAATGATTTCTTTCAAAGTAAACTGTGAAATTGCTATAGAATCATCTTTCTCAATAATTGGAAGATAAGCAAATTCATTGCCAGGTTTTCCGGAAATATCAAATTTTGCTTTTTCACACACAATAGTTGTCTGAAGTCTGTCATCAGTTTCTATAGAAACTTCATTATCCGGAAGTTTTCTAACAATTTCAGAAAAAATCTTTGCATCAATGGCAATCATACCACGATCAATGATCTCACCTGCAATTTCTGTCTGGATGCCAAGTTCCATATCGTTGGCAGTCAACTTAATAATGTCAGTAGTGGCATCAATTAAGATACATTCCAATATTGGCATTGTTGTTTTTCCAGGAACAGCTTTAGAAACAATATTAACTCCTTTTACAAGGTCTGATTTGTTACATACGATTTTCATATGTGTAAAACTCCTTTCCCACGATACGCATATATAGAAATAAATAAATTTTTTCCGCCTTATTCGCCTTAGGGGCTGTGGATAAGAGGAAAACCCCTGCGCGCCCAGTAAACTCAGGCGTTTCGCGCTTTGATAAGTCTGTGAAATTAAACTGGAAAATGTGTGGAACTGCTTTGGAAAACATTTTTGTTGCTTTTTGGAAAAATGGACAAAAAATCACTTCTCCACACCATATCCAAATAAATCAGAGGATTTTCCACGCTCTGTCCACATACTATCCACATAAACATCCAAAAATGTGGATAATGTGGATAAATTGTGGATAACTATACGGAAAATCCTAAGCCGGGTTGATTTTCTTCTTTATTATATTGATTGTATTCGCCATCATCTCATCTGATTCGATATCCTTGGCGATCTTTTCTACTCCATATTTGACAGTAGAGTGGTCTTTACCTCCAAGAACTGCACCAATTCCTTTCAGGGCAGTATCGGTCATAGTACGCATCAGATACATACAGATCTGACGTGGAACGGCAATCTCTGAATCACGTTTTTTGCTTTTAAGGTCAGCAACGGTGATACCAAAATGATCCGCAACGATATCAAGTATCAGTTCCGGAGTAACTTCTCTTCTATTATCAGAAGAGATAATATCTTTTAATGCTTCTGCTGCAAGAGCAATATCAATCGGATTATTATTGTTGTTGAGCTTATAGAGGGCAATGAGTTTATTCAGAGAACCTTCCAGCTCACGGATGTTAGATTTGACGTTGGCCGCAATATAGTCCAGTACGTCATTCTTAATGTTATATTTTTCCAGATGATCCAGTTCGATCTTCTTCTGGAGAATTGCCATACGTGTCTCATAATCCGGAGATGAGATATCAGCAATGAGACCCCACTCAAAACGTGTGCGGAGTCTGGATTCCAGTGTCTCGATATCTTTCGGAGGTTTATCACTGGAGATTATGATCTGTTTTCCAAGTGTATGAAGGTGATTGAAAGTATGGAAGAACTCTTCCTGAGTACTTTCCTTACCTATTATAAACTGGATATCGTCAATCAACAGAACATCAATGTTCCTGTATTTATCACGAAAGTTCAGCATGGCAGATTCATTACCGGCTGTTTTTCCATTCCTCAGGGCATCAATAAGTTCGTTGGTGAACGTCTCACTGGTTACATATAATACTTTTTTCTTCGGATTCTTGTCCAAAATGAAGTGTGCAATGGAATGCATCAAATGGGTTTTTCCAAGTCCAACACCTCCATATAAAAAGAGAGGGTTGTACACTTCACCGGGAGATTCGGCAACGGCCAGTGAAGCTGCATGAGCGAAGTTGTTATTTCCGCCTACAACAAAAGTATCAAAAGTATATTTTGGATTCAGCCCTGCTTTCTCTGCTAAGGACTTCGTCTTTTTCTTTTGACCGTTATCAATAGATGCATTATGAATTTCATTCAGTTTATCGTCATCTTCCGATACAAACTGTATCTCGTACTCTTTGCCTGTAATCTCAGCAATACATACCATGAGTGGGAGACGGTACTTCTTATCGATGTATTCGACACTGGAATCCTTGTTCACAAGAATATAAGCAGTGTCATCGATGACATCGTAAACTTTCAGCGGCTTTATCCACGTATTAAAGGATACGTTCAGCAGCTCGTGTTCCACTCGTAAATGTTCGATGATCTCAGGCCATTTTTCTTTCACTTCGTTCATTTTAAACAAACTCCTACTTCCCAAGTCTACTCTTTATCTATTTTACATCAAAATATGTATTTAAGCAATTAAAAAGTAAAGAAAATCATCGGTAATGCTTGACGTATCAAGATTTTTTTTATATAATCAAAGCTGATGTCTTAAGAAAAAATATGGGGCAACCCTTGGAAAAATATAAGGAGGTGGATATCTATGAAAATGACATTCCAGCCAAAAAAGAGACAAAGATCTAAAGTACATGGTTTCAGATCAAGAATGAGCACTGCAGGCGGAAGAAAAGTACTTGCAGCAAGAAGAGCAAAAGGAAGAAAGAAATTATCAGCGTAGGCCGCATATATGTGGCCTTTTCTTCTTTCAAAAAATAGGAGATTAAAGCATGAAATATTCCGAATCATTGAAAAAACATAAGGATTTTCAACATGTATATAAAAAAGGAAGTTCTTATGCGAACAAGTATCTTGTCATGTATGTACTGGAGAATCAGACGGAAGGTAATCGATTGGGAATATCTGTAAGTAAAAAAGTGGGAAACAGTATCGTAAGACACCGATTAACTAGGTTGATCCGAGAGAGTTACCGGCTACAAGAAGACATGTTCAGCAGTGGGCGCGATATCGTAGTTATCGCAAGAGGTGCAGCTAAGGGTAAGAATTACCGCGACATAGAGAGCGCACTGATCCACCTAGCACGTCTTCATAATATATATAAGGGGTAATTGCGTGATGAAGAAGATTCTGCTTGGTATCATCAGATTCTATCAAAAGTATTTATCAGGAGCAAAAGGATATTCTTCCTGTAAGTATTATCCAACCTGTTCCAGATATGCGATAGAAGCAATTGAAAAGTACGGGGCCTTTAAGGGAGGTCTTCTTGCTGCCTGGAGAATTTTGCGTTGCAATCCTTTTTCAAAAGGAGGATATGACCCTGTTCCTTAAAAAGAATTATAAAATCCGATGGAGGAAAAAGAGATGGTAGGAAGTTTACTAAGTGCAGCACACTGGCCGATTGTCGGACAGATCTGCTGGGTATTAGGTAAAGTCATGAATTTTATCTATACGATGTTAGATGGCGCACTTCCAAGTGACACTGGTCTGGTTGGTATATCTATTATCCTGTATACGATTCTTGTATATACCCTGATGCTGCCGATGACAATTAATCAGCAGAGATCATCTAAGATGCAGGCCGTTGTACAGCCGGAAGTCATGGCTATCCAGAAGAAGTACAAGAACAAAAAAGACCAGGCTTCAATGATGAAGCAGCAGGAAGAGATACAGCAGGTGTATGACAAGTATGGCGTATCTATGATGGGCGGATGCCTTCCGTTACTGATCCAGATGCCGTTCCTGTTCGCATTGTATCCGGTCATTTACAGTATTTCTGATTATGTACCAAATATTACAGCTCAGGCAAATAAGTTTCTCACAATTCCGGATATGACAATCACTCCGGGTAACATGCTTAGTATGGCAAAAAGCGGAGAGACAATGGGATATTCAGCGGCAGCGCTGGTTATCACAGCAATTTTACTTCCGGTATTATCTGCATTTACACAGTATCTGAATATGAAACTGTCTATGGCAGTAAATGGTTCTAACAGACCGGCAGATAAAGATGACCCGACAGCAGCAACAATGAGAACTATGAATATGACAATGCCTCTGTTCTCACTGGTTATGGTATTTACATTACCGACTGGTATCGGTATCTACTGGATCGTCAGTGCAATCGTACGTATGGTTCAGCAGGTATTTATCAACAAACATCTCAGTAAGATGTCAGTGGATGACATGATTGAGAAGAATAAAGAAAAAGCGCAGAAGAAGAAAGAAAAACGTGGCGAAAAAGCAGAGAAGATCAACGCTATGGCTCAGACAAATACAAAGAGCATCAAATCTTCTGCAACACAGAGTTCTTCTATGTCTGATAAAGAAAGAGAAGAAAAACTCGAAAAAGCAAGAGCAAATGCGAAACCGGGAAGTCTTGCTTCAAAAGCCAATATGGTTAAGAATTTTAATGAGAATAAGTAAGGGGGCATATATTCATGGATTACATTACTGTAACAGCAAAGAATCTTGATGATGCGATTACAGAAGCGTTAGTTCAGTTAGAAGTAACAAGTGATCGTCTTGATTATGAAGTTATCGAAAAAGGAAGCGATGGTTTTCTTGGATTCGGTAGAAAACAGGCCGTTATCAAAGCCCGCAGAAAAGAAGAGCCTGTAGTCGAAGTAAAAGCTGAGAAAAAAGAAGAGAAACCTGTAAAGGTCGAGAAGGCAGCAAAAGTTGAGAAGACAGAGCATGCAGAGAAAAAAGAATCAGTAAAAACTGAGACTAAGAATGAATTTAAGAAAGAGCATAAGAAAGAGAAAGATTTCAAAAAAGCTCCGAAAAAAGAAGTAAGAGAAGAGACAGAACTTGCAAAAGTTGAGCCGGCTACCATTGAAGCTTGTGAGAAATTTGTAGAAGATGTTCTGAATGCCATGAATATGGAAGAGGTAAAGGTTACTTCTACAGTTGATGAGGAAGGTGCACTGAGCATCACTATGGAAGGTAAGAACATGGGTATCCTGATCGGTAAGAGAGGACAGACACTGGATTCTCTCCAGTATCTTACCAATCGTGTAGCTAACAAGATGCAGGATGGATACGTTCGTGTAAAACTTGACACAGAGGATTATAGAAGAAGAAGAAAAGAGACTCTTGAGAATCTTGCAAAGAACATTGCAAGCAAAGTAAAGAGAACAAGAAGAACAGTTGCACTTGAGCCAATGAATCCATATGAGAGAAGAATCATTCACTCAGCACTGCAGTCTGATCCGGCTGTATCTACACACAGTGAAGGTGAAGAGCCTTACAGAAAAGTCGTTGTAACACTGGCAAGAAGATCCGGTGGCTCTCATAATTATGAGAAATACGACAAATAGAAGATAAAATTACAAAGCAGGGGTTTAAAAAACCTCTGCTTTTTTGTACAATAAAATAATGATGCCGGGATAATTCTACGATATAGCCTCCGGCAGGGCGCACATTGTCCGGTGGACAATGGTTTTGCGCCGACCGAAACGGAGTGTAGACTTGCAGAGGTGCGCAGTAGAAGTATGTCATGCAATTGCATGAAGCGCACCTCGCAGCAAGAATGCCGAGTCATTCTTTAATGAGGTAAAGAAGTGCGAGAGTGCACAGCACGAAGCAGTTCGTAAGGCATCATGTGTACAGGTGAAAATAACAGGGAGGATATAGAATGAGAAATGAGTCTGGCACAATCGCAGCCATATCTACCGCCATGAGTAATTCCGGAATTGGAATTGTCAGAATGAGTGGAGAAGAAGCTGTCGAGATTGCAGAGCGCATATATAAAGGGAAAAATGAAAAAAAGCTGTCAAAACAGCCTACGCATACCATTCACTACGGGTATATTGTAGACGGAGAAGATACGATTGATGAAGTGCTTGTGATGCTGATGCGTGGACCGCACAGCTATACAGGAGAAGATACTGTGGAAATCAATTGCCATGGTGGTGTGTATGTTGTGCGAAGAATTTTGGAGACGGTGATAAAATATGGCGCAAGACCTGCAGATCCAGGCGAATTTACAAAGCGCGCATTTTTAAATGGAAAGATGGATCTGTCCCAGGCAGAGGCGGTAGGAGATCTCATTTCCTCAAAAAATGAGTATGCACTTCGAAGTTCCGTCAGCCAGTTGAAGGGGAATATTAAGAAAGAGATCCAAAAAATACGTGAAGAAATTCTGTATCATACAGCATTTATCGAGACAGCACTGGACGATCCGGAACACATCAGTGTGGACGGTTATGGCGAGAAGCTTGAAGTTGTCGTGGAAGATCATATGAAGAGCTTGAAACATTTATTATCCACTTGTGATGATGGAAGAATGATCAAAGAAGGAATTAAGACAGTCATCGTAGGAAAGCCAAATGCCGGAAAATCTTCCCTGTTAAATGTGTTATTAGGTGAAGAGCGTGCAATTGTAACTGAGATTGCCGGAACAACGAGAGATGTACTGGAAGAGCATATGAATCTGCAGGGAATCTCATTAAATATCGTAGACACAGCAGGAATCCGTGATACCGAGGATGTGGTAGAGAAGATTGGTGTAGACCGTGCAAAAGAAAATGCAAAGGATGCCGACCTTATCATGTATGTCATTGATGCATCAGCACCACTGGATGAGAATGACGATGATATTATGCGTATGATCTATGGTAGAAAAGCTATTATTCTGTTAAATAAAGCGGATCTTAATACAATTCTTGGAAAAGACGAGATAAAGAAGAAATATTCCGAGATTAATCAGTTAGAAAGTTGTGATATTTTTCCTGCAATTATAGAGATATCTGCGAAAAACGGGCAGGGGATCGGTGAATTGGAACAGACATTGAAAGAGATGTTTTTTGAAGGGAAAATATCTTTTAACGATGAAATTTATATTACAAATGTGCGACATAAAACAGCATTGAACAATGCTTATGAGGCATTAAAAAAGGTAAAAGAAAGCATAGATATGGGTATGCCGGAAGATTTTTATTCTATTGATCTGATGGATGCCTACGAAGAACTTGGAAGTATAACCGGAGAGACGATAGGAGAAGATTTGGTCCATGAAATATTCAGCAAATTCTGTATGGGAAAATAAAGACGAATATGATATTGCAGTAATTGGAGCAGGACATGCAGGCTGTGAGGCAGCTCTGGCGGCTGCAAGAATGGGATTTAAGACAGTAGTATTTACCGTCAGCGTGGAGAGTATTGCCATGATGCCTTGTAATCCGAATATTGGAGGAAGTTCAAAAGGACATCTTGTCAAAGAAGTTGACGCTCTTGGCGGTGAGATGGGCAAGGTCATTGATAAGACATTTATTCAGTCAAAGATGTTGAATCAATCAAAAGGACCGGCAGTACATTCACTGCGTGCCCAGGCAGATAAGGAACAGTACAGCAGAACAATGAGGAGAGTGCTGGAAAACCAGGAAAATCTGGATGTCAGACAGACGGAAGTGATAAATATCCTGACTGAAGAAGTCTGTGAAAGTGGGAAGAAAAAAGTTATTGGTGTTCAGATACTCTCTGGGGGTATATATCGAGTAAAAGCAGTCGTATTGTGTACCGGAACATATCTCCGTGCGAGATGCGTATATGGTGAGGTCAGTAATGCAACCGGTCCGAATGGTTTGCAGGCTGCAAATCATCTGACAGAATGTCTGAAGAATCTTGGAATTAACATGTACCGTTTTAAGACGGGAACTCCGGCAAGAATCGATAAAAGATCTATAGATTTCAGTAAAATGGAAGCGCAGTATGGTGATGAAAGAATCACACCATTTTCATTTACCACTAATCCGGATGATATTCAGATTGACCAGGTGCCATGCTGGTTAACCTATACTAACGAAAAGACACATGAGATTATCCGTAATAATCTGGATCGTTCTCCATTATATTCCGGAATGATAGAAGGAACAGGACCGAGATATTGTCCATCTATTGAGGATAAAGTAGTAAGATTTGCGGACAAGAACAGACATCAGGTATTTATAGAGCCTGAAGGAATTGATACAAATGAAATGTACATCGGAGGTATGTCCAGTTCTTTACCGGAGGATGTCCAGTATGATATGTATAGATCTGTTGCAGGTCTGGAACATGCCAAGATTGTAAGAAATGCATATGCAATTGAGTACGATTGTATAGATGCAAGACAGTTAAAGCTATCATTGGAATTCAGAGAGATTGAAGGGTTATTTAGCGGAGGACAGTTCAATGGAAGTTCCGGTTATGAAGAAGCTGCATGCCAGGGATTGATTGCAGGTATCAATGCAGCAAGAAAGCTTCAGAAAAAAGAAGCAGTTGTACTGGATCGATCTCAGGCATATATTGGCGTTTTGATTGATGATCTGGTGACAAAAGAAAGTCATGAACCATATCGTATGATGACATCCAGAGCGGAATACCGGTTACTTCTAAGACAAGATAATGCAGATCAAAGACTGACGGAGATAGGATACGAGATCGGATTAATTTCACAGGATAGATATGACCGTTTAAAATTAAAAGAAAAATTGATTGAAGAAGAAGTATCACGTGTAGAGCATGTGTATGTAGGAACAAGTGAAAAGGTTCAGAATTTACTTGCGCAGTACCAAAGCACACCGCTAAATTCCGGAATTTCACTGGCAGAACTTATCAGAAGACCGGAATTAACTTATCAGGTACTTGCTACAATCGATGAGGCAAGACCGGAATTTCCAAAAGATTTGTCAGAAGAAGTCTCTGAGCAGGTAAATATATCAATTAAATATGATGGATATATTAAACGCCAGAAAAAACAGGTAGAACAGTTCAAAAAACTTGAAAATAAGAAAATACCAGAAAATATAGATTATGATCAGGTGAAGAGTCTTAGAATCGAAGCAGTTCAAAAATTAAAAGAATTCCGTCCGGTTTCTATTGGACAAGCTTCTAGAATTTCCGGAGTATCACCTGCAGATATATCTGTATTACTTGTATATCTAGGAGGCAGATAAAATAATTCGAGATTCTTGAATGTGCGTATTTTGCAAAAAGAATGCTGAGAATATTTTTAAATTAATATATGAAGAACTGAATTAATATGGATAAATAGAAAAATATAGAAGAATGAAAATAGTTAGGAACAGATATGAAAAATAAAGAACAGAGATTAATCGAAAATATGAAAATGATATCTGTAGAACTTACAGATAAACAGGTATCTCAGTTCATCAAATTCTATGAAATGCTTGTAGAGTGGAATAAGGTCATGAACCTCACAGGAATTACAGAATATGATGAAGTAGTTATGAAACATTTTGTGGATAGCTTGTCTATTGTGAAAGTAAATGGATTTGATAATGTAACGTCTATTATTGACGTAGGAACTGGAGCAGGATTTCCGGGTATTCCACTAAAAATAGTATTCCCAGAGATAAAAATCACATTATTAGATTCATTGAACAAGCGAATTAAGTTCTTAAATGCTGTTATAGATGAACTTGAGCTGGAAAATATAGAAACAATACACGGAAGAGCAGAGGACTTTTCGAAGAAAGAAGATTACCGTGAACAATATGATCTGTGTGTTTCCCGTGCAGTAGCAAATCTGGCGACTTTATCAGAATATTGTCTTCCTTATGTAAAAGTAGGTGGATGTTTTATGCCTTATAAATCCGGAGAAATTGATGAAGAGTTAAACAACTCAAAAAAAGCAGTACAGATATTAGGTGGAAAAATCGAAGAAGTGGTAAAATTCCAGTTGCCAGATACAGATATCGGAAGATCATTTGTAAAAATAAAGAAGAACAAGAATACTGCAAAGAAATATCCGCGAAAAGCAGGTTTGCCGGCGAAAGAACCATTATAAGATTGAGATGTTTCACGTGAAACATTATATAAAAGTATAATAGTAATAGTAAATAGAAAAAGGACTTTCTCAAACAGGTCATTTCAATTCATTGCTGCGTCGTATATTATTATATCAAAAATTAAACTCGTCTCTACGAGACTCAAACAGTAATTTTTGATATAAAACTATACTCGCAATGAATTGAAAAACAACCTATGCTTGAAAAAGTCCTTTTTCTATTATATATCGTAGTCACTACTTATATATAAGAATGTTTCACGTGAAACATTGAAAAGAAGTGAAGATAAGAATATCCATTTCAATCCTATGTTAAAGGCGTATATGATTATATCAAAATTAAATTCGTCTCTACGAGACTCAGACGATAATTTTTGATATAACACTATACTTGTAATGGATTAAAAAACAATATATGTTTGAGAACTCTCTTTTTTTTTATTTCATATCCAAAACTCTTTTTTATATAAATATGTTTCACGTGAAACATTGAAAAGAGTAAAGCACAGATTCGTTACTCTCGACACGAGAATAAAAGTAATGGGAGCGTAGCAGAAGTATGTCATGCAATTGCATGACGCGCACCTCGCAGCAAGAATGCCGAGGCATTCTTGAATCTTATATCCTTATTTTCACAAATTTAGACAAAAAACTATGTTTCACGTGAAACATTTGTGGTATACTATAACTTGTAACGAAATGTAGAATGAAAGGTGAATTAATAATATGGGGAGAATTATTGCCGTAGCTAATCAGAAAGGCGGAGTTGGTAAGACTACCACATCTATCAACCTTGCAGCTTGCCTTGCTGAAAAAGGGAAAAAGGTTCTTGCTGTTGATATGGATCCACAGGGAAATCTCACCAGTGGTCTGGGTGTAGATAAAGATTCTGTGGAAAAGTCTATTTATGAATTGATTATTGGAGAAGTTGATATCAAAGAAGTAATTAATAAAGAAGTTCTTGAAAATCTTGATATTATTCCGACCAGTATTGATTTGTCAGCAGCAGAAATTGAATTGATTGGTGTAGATGATAAAGAATATATTCTTAGAAATGCAATTGATCAGGTAAAAGATCAGTATGATTTTGTAATTATAGACTGTCCACCATCTTTGAGTATGCTGACGATTAATGCTATGACTACGGCAGACTCTGTTATTGTACCGATTCAGTGTGAGTACTATGCATTGGAAGGACTCAGCCAGTTAATACATACAGTTGAATTAGTAAAAGACAGATTGAATTCAAAATTGGAAATAGAAGGTGTCGTATTTACAATGTATGATGCCAGAACGAATCTGTCTCTTCAGGTAGTTGAGAATGTAAAAGACAATCTGCAACAGAATATATATAAAACTATAATTCCTAGAAATATTCGACTGGCAGAGGCACCAAGTTACGGATTGCCAATTAATAAGTATGATCCAAAATCAACAGGAGCAGAAAGCTATATGAGATTGGCTGATGAGGTTATCGAAAGAGAAGAATAAAAAATAAGGAGGTTCCCATGGCTGTTAAGAAAAAAGGATTGGGAAAAGGACTTGATAGTCTGATTCCTGAGAAATCAAATAAGCCATTAGCAAAAGAGCCGGCTGAAGAAAAGAGGGAGTCTGAGTCAGGTTCGGGTATTCAAATGATGAAAATTAATATGGTTGAGCCGAATCGAGATCAACCGCGTAAAAAGTTTGATGAAGATGCAATTCTTGAACTGGCAGATTCAATCAAACAATTCGGAGTACTGCAACCGCTTCTTGTAAGAAAGAATAAAGATTATTATGAGATTATTGCAGGAGAGAGACGTTGGAGAGCTGCCAAACAGGCCGGAGTCAAAGAAGTCCCTGTTATTGTAAAAGAGTATACAGAACAGGAAATAGTAGAAATCGGTTTAATTGAAAATATCCAGAGAGAAAACTTAAATCCAATTGAAGAAGCAATGGCATTTAAGAGATTGTTGGAAGAATTTAATCTGAAACAGGATGAAGTGGCCGAGCGTGTATCAAAAAGCAGAACTGCAGTCACAAACTCTATGCGACTTCTGAAATTGGACGAGCGTGTTCAGCAAATGATTATTGATGACATGATCTCGACCGGACATGCAAGAGCATTACTTGCAATTGACGATAAGGACGAACAGTATAATCTGGCAAACCGGATATTTGATGAAAAATTAAGTGTACGTGATACAGAAAAGCTTGTAAAAGAAATTAAAAATCCGAAAAAGCCAAAAGAAAAAGTAAAGACCGTAAATGATTTCATTTATAAAGACCTTGCGAATAAAATGAAAGAAGTTATGGGTACAAAAGTTAGTATAGCATCTAAAGGGAATGGAAAAGGTAAAATAGAGATAGAATACTATTCTGATGAGGAATTAGAACGAATGTTCGATATGATTATGAGCATTGGAAAGGAAGAATAATATGGAAAGCAAGATACTGAATGCACTAGGGATAGATCCAGCATTTATTTTCCTGTTTATGCTGATTCTATTCGTAGTTTTGTTTATACTATATGTAAATGTAACCATGAAATACAATCGTTTGAAAAACAGCTATGCAACATTTATGAAAGGGAAAGATGGAAAATCCCTTGAGCAGAGTCTGAAAGATAAATTCGAGGAAGCAGAGGCGGTTCTTAAGTTTACAAAGCAGAACAGAACAGAAATCCGTGAGTTAAACCGTAAATTAGAGACAAATTACCAGAAAGTCGGAATTGTAAAATACGATGCATTTAACGAGATGGGTGGAAAACTGAGTTTTGCACTTGCTATGCTGGATGGAAATGACAGCGGCTGGATCATCAATGCAATGCACAGTCGTGAAGGATGTTACACTTATGTGAAAGAAATCGTAAAAGGTGAAAGCTATGTAGAGCTTGCTGAGGAAGAGGCAGAGGCACTGGATAAAGCCATCTTCCATGATATAGAAAAGATTGAAAAAAGCGAGATTATTGAAAAATAAGGAGGATATGAGAGATGTTAGATATCAAATTTGTCAGAAATAACCCGGAGGTCGTAAAACAGAATATCAAAAATAAATTCCAGGATGATAAGCTTCCACTGGTTGATGAAGTTATCGAATTGGACCAGAGAAACCGTGAGATTAAACAGGAAGTAGAGGTTCTTCGTGCTGATAAGAATCAGATTTCCAAACAGATTGGTGCATGTATGGCACAGGGAAAGAAAGAAGAAGCAGAAGAGTTAAAGAAAAAAGTTCAGGAAAATGCAGAACGAGTAGAGGCTTTATCTAAAGAAGAAAAAGAAGTAGAAGCTAAAATCAAACAGAATATGATGATTATTCCAAATATTATCGATCCTTCTGTACCAATTGGAAAAGACGACAGCGAGAACGTTGAAATTGAAAAATTCGGTGAGCCGGTCGTACCTGATTACGAAATTCCATATCATACAGATATTATGGAAAGCTTTAATGGAATCGACCTTGAAAGTGCCGGAAAAGTAGCCGGAAATGGATTCTATTACCTTATGGGAGATATTGCAAGACTTCACTCTGCAGTTATTTCTTATGCAAGAGATTTCATGATCGACAGAGGATTTACTTACTGCATTCCTCCATTTATGATCAGAAGTAATGTAGTAACAGGAGTTATGAGCTTTGCAGAGATGGATGCCATGATGTACAAAATAGAGGGTGAAGACCTGTATCTGATCGGTACAAGTGAGCATTCCATGATCGGTAAATTCATCGATACAATGCTGACAGAGGATCAGCTTCCACAGACACTTACAAGTTATTCTCCATGTTTCCGTAAAGAAAAAGGAGCACATGGTATCGAGGAAAGAGGAGTATACCGTATCCACCAGTTTGAAAAACAGGAAATGATCGTTGTATGTAAACCGGAAGAGAGCAAGATGTGGTATGACAAATTATGGCAGAACACAGTAGATCTGTTCCGTTCTATGGATATCCCGGTCCGTACACTTGAGTGCTGCTCCGGAGATCTGGCAGATCTGAAAGTAAAATCCTGTGACGTTGAGGCATGGTCACCAAGACAGAAGAAATACTTCGAGGTCGGAAGCTGCTCTAACCTTGGAGATGCTCAGGCAAGAAGACTTGGAATCCGTGTAAAAGACGCTGATGGAAACAAATATTTTGCAAACACACTGAATAATACTGTAGTAGCACCACCAAGAATGCTGATTGCATTTCTGGAGAACAATCTTCAGGCAGATGGTTCTGTAAGAATCCCAGAGGTACTTCGTCCATATATGGGTGGTATGACTGAAATCAAAAGGAAATAAAAATGCATCAATATCTGAATGCCATAGGATTTGGCAGCATGAAGTCAAAAAAAGAATTATATGAGATACTGGATAAAGTAGAACAGCAATATACGTGTCATGAGCTTGTATATCAGGACGAAGAATTAGATTTTTGTGAATATCAGAAGGAATTCGGACCTGGAATGGGGATATGTCTGTGCGGAGACATGGATTCTGTGGATAACTTTACGAAAAGATATTATTATCCATATTTTCTTGGAACAGGAATCACGTCCTATGCAGATATCACGATTGAGCGCAGAATGGACAGAGAGGCCTATGTAGGAATCTGTGAAGATGCAAAAATCGGAATTACAATTATATTTTATCTGCAAAATGTGCCACAGTATTTGAAGGAAAAGCAATTGAGCGGTAACAAGATGAACTATACATCTGTAACGCTTGCAGGATTATGCGAGTCAGGGACTATATTGCTGCCGGTAAAGAAAGATCATTCACAAAAAGAACGACAGAGAGAAGAGGTGTATAACCGCATGCAGCTTCTCTCTGCCGCAAAATCCGGAGATCCCAATGCAATCGAGACGCTCACACTGGAAGACATTGATACTTACTCAAAGGTGTCAAGGCGACTGGTGACGGAAGACGTATTCAGCATTGTGGATACATACATCATGCCGTATAGTGTGGAGTGTGACCGATATTCCATATTAGGTGAGATCCAGGAACTCCATGAAATCGTGAATGAGTATACAGGGGAAAATGTTTACGTGATGAAATTAGACGTAAATGGCCTCGTATTTGACGTTTGCGTGCCGAGACAGAGACTTCTTGGGGAACCGGCAGTAGGACGCAGATTTAAGGCGAATATGTGGCTTCAGGGCTATATTAATTATTAGTATCTGACTATAAGATGATTATAAGACTGAAAATGTAAGATAACAAGAGAGCAGGGGATTACCTGCTCTCTTGTGTATTAGACGGTTATGTATCACACACTAAAATCATGAAACATCATCAGAAAACAACTTGATAAAATAAAAATATACAGAATATTCTATAGAAATAATACAATTATAAATTAATTAAAATAAATATCATAAATAGTATTGACAAAACAAAACCTAGATGGTATTATATAGTCAATCCAAAGGAAAACAAAATATCAAATCAAAAAAAGATTTAATATAAGATATGATCAAAAAAATTAAATGATAAAGAAGAACCAAAAAAGTTCAGTAAAAAAATTTAATGAAAAGATTAAATCGAAAATTAAATCAACAAATTTTAGATTAAGATAGAATAACCTAAAATAACCCAAAAGGTTAAATCGAAATTCGTATAAGAAGATTTGATAGAATAATTCCTTAGGAATCATCGATAGAAGTCCTGACGAGAAAGGGACGAACGAAATAGAAAGGAAGGAGGCTTAAACCGTTGGACAATTCAGAATCTATAAATAGTCAATATGTTGGTGGTATGGCAAATGGAAGTTCCCACAGAATAAGCCTTAACCATAGATCATAAAAATCCGGTAAGAAGATTGAATAAAAAAAGATAAATCGGAGAAGAAAAGATAACCGGTATAAAAGAGAAAACATTTGCAGAACATATTGAGGATAAAGATACCGCAGTAATTCAAGGAATTAGAAGATGTGTAAAGAAACATCGAACTAATCGAGATTTATATAAAAAATGAGTTCTATAAAGAAGAGATGCTATAGACGGAATAGCTGGATGGTCGTAGAGTATATTGAAGAATCTCATGGAAGAGAATGATAGCGATAACTACTATGAGAAAGTTATAGATAGGGAATAGTAAGGAACTTCAATATAGAAGATGAGGGTTATATAAATCAAATCAATGAAGCGTAAATCGGCGACTTTGAATTACATGTTATAGTTCTAAAAGAAAGGAAAACAGGCAGGGAACAAGATCAACAGAAACCTCCGATAATAAAAAATATGAATATAATGAAATTTAATATAAAGTAGCCATTATAATTAAGGATAATTATAATGGCTGCTTTAATGTGGAAAACTTTTCAGAAATCCTGGATGAAGTGGAAAAAGGGCAGAAAATCATATATAATAATAACAAAGTGACTTACAGGGAAAAAGGTTATATTAAAAATAACGATAGGGGGAGTTTTATGCTTACTATTGTATATGGTGATGAGCCAAAATGTATTTACAATACAAATGTTTCATTTAAAAAGGTATAAAATGTGCTTCTGCTTAAAGCAAATGTAGTGCCTGAATTAAATGTGAATGTTATTCTCAAACAACCGGAAGATTATGTAGACAGTAAGAAATATGTAAGCTGGGAGAGATATTTTACGGATTTATTAGTGGATAATACAAGGAATAGTCCAATATGGGCGTATTCTAAGAGAAAATTGCAGAAAATGTATTTGTCATCAAAGGTGGTAAATGCTGTGAAAAAAATTATGAAATTAATTGAGTGGGATAACTCTTGATGATAATGTGGAAAAATACATGAATCAGAGACTATAACGTGGAAAACTAACAGGAGAGAAGAAAAGGAAGAATCTTTGCGGTTGTATCATAGCCATTCAAGATTGGCATCTGAATATCCATAAGAATCAGATCATAGTATCCTTCATCCGATTCTTCCAGTTTATCAAAACATTCCTGACCGTCTTTGACCCAGTCGATCAGAAAGCCCTCTTCTTTTCATAGCTCTATCACAATTTCAGCATTTAATTCATCGTTATCTTCAATAATTTAAAATTATGTTAAGAACTAATTGCATTTTACACCAATATTTCCATTGTACGCAAGGAAAACGTTATCAGTACAATGGAAAAACGTCCTATAACTTTTTGGCAAAATCTATTCAAATTTTTAACTTCTGTGATATAATGCTTTATTATAAAAACATCAGATAGATAAAACGAGGTAAAATCAGGTGAAGAAAAAAACGCTTGTTCCTCTTATCGTTTTTTTACTGGGCATATGCCTTGTTAGTTTAGTTGTTTACAAAACAGATACCCATGAAAAAGAGCAGAGCCGCACAACAGCACAATTAAATGCAACAACCTATGGGGAACGTATAAAGAATGAGATTACAAATGGAATAGAGATTACAGATGTTCTGAAACAGCTTTTGATCAGTGAAAATGGAGAAATCAATCAATTTGACACAATTGCAGAAAATATTATGTCGGATTCTGTTGAAAGCGTACAGCTTGCTCCGGCTGGCATTGTAACGGATATTTATCCGGCCGAGGGAAATGAGACAGGTAAGATTGATCTGATTCATGATAAAGACCGTGGTGGAATTTCCATATATGCAAGAGATCATCATACAATCGTTACACAGGGGCCTTTTGAATTGAAACAGGGGGGATATGGAATTGCTGTCCGCAATCCTATTTATCTGAAAGATGAAAACGGACAGGAATATTTTTGGGGATTTACCATTGTTATCCTTCGTGTTCCGGAAATTTTTTCAGACGCAACAAGTGCACTTTCGAAGTTTGGATATGAATATAGTCTTTCAAAAACGGATAATCCATGGAGTGATAATTATAAAGTTGTTTATCAGTCAGATCGTCAGTTAACGAATCCGGTTTCCTATGACTTTACGATAGGAGAGGAGAACTGGAAGTTTGAAGTAACGCCTGAAAATGGCTGGGGAAACAATACATTAATAGCAGTAATCGGTGTTTTCTTTATTGCGATTACCTTGCTTTTGGCAGTTCTTACCCGGGTATGGCTGGTATCAAAAGAAAATAAAAACAAATTTCAAATACTGGCGTACACAGATTCTCTTACAGGTATTTACAACCGCTATGGATTCGATGAACTGGCAGAACAGATGATTACTAAAAATCCGGAAGCAAAATTTGTGGCTGTACTCCTTGATATTGATGATTTTAAGTTTGTAAATGATATCTATGGGCATGTCTGTGGAGACAATGCATTAAAGAGTCTGGCAGACAGTATGAAAGCTTTTTTCCCGTCTGGTGCGTTATTAGGAAGAAACGGCGGCGATGAGTTCGTTATTCTTTTAAAAGATTATTCCTACGATGATGTAAAAGAGAAGCTACAGCAATTCACTATGGCTCCAAAGACATTTTCATACAAGGGAAAAGAACATCAATTTTATATTTCTCTTGGATATGCGGAATATCCGACATTTGCGTCTAATCGTTCACAGCTTATGCGCTGTGCAGATGCAGCCCTTTACGAAATAAAACTTCATGGGAAAAATGGCTGTATGGCTTATAAGGAAGGGCTTGAATTAATGGCTCGTAAACAACTTGGATTTGCATTCAAAGATATCTCCGAGAACCTTCCAGGAGCATTTATCATATACAGAGCAGACAAAGAAGATGACGAACTCTTTTATGCAAATCAGGAGTTTCTTCATATGGCCGGATATAAAGATATGGATGAACTATTCAGACTTACAAAGAAAAGTTTCCGCAACCTGATACGCGAAGATGAGCAGAAGAAGATAGAAGCAAGCATTTGGAAACAGATTGATAATGGCAATGAAAATGATTATATCCACTTTCATTTACGAAGAGCGGATGGAGCGTATCTGCCTGTGCTTGACCATGGGAGAATTGTTGAGAGCCAGCAATATGGCAAAGTATTTTATGTATTGTTCATGGACTGGGAGGATATGAATAGTCATTACAGTGAAAAATTTTCCGGATAATCAAAGGAAATATTGTAAAAAATATTGTTGTAAATAGAAAAATCCTGCTCATATTCATATATTGAACAGGATTTTGTCTTTTTGATTTTGTTAAAATTAGCTCCAGAAATCTGTTTTTTGACGAAGACCGATGTCTGCACTTTTAAAAACCGGGTTGATTCCTTGTTTTAACTGTGCTTCATAATCTTGGATTGCTTTAAATGCAATCCCTGATAAAATCAGGATAACCGGAATGTTAATGAGCGCCATAACCCCCATCAGTACATCGGAAAGATCCCACAAAAGAGACATCTCCATTCCTGCGCCCAGAAAGATTACAAGTGCCGATACCAGTCTGAAGCCTTTCATAAAAGCTTTTTCCGGCTGTTTTTTGTGAATATAGATTAAAAGATTGTCACAATAGAAACAGTTTCCGAGCAGAGTTGTAAATGCAAAAAATACCATTGCAACTGTAATAAAGATCGGCCCGAAAGAACCAAGTGATTCCTGAAGTGATGCCTGCACCCATGGTGCTCCCTGCAATTCTTTTGCCGGATCTATTCCGGATGACATACACATCATAGCTGTTGCTGTACAAAGCAACAAAGTATCAATAAATACGGATAACATCTGTACCAGCCCCTGTTTTACCGGATGGCTGACATTTGCCGCAGCTGATGCATTCGGAGCCGAACCGATACCTGCCTCATTGGAATAGAGACCCCGGCGGATTCCCTGCATCATGGCCGAACCGGAAAATGCTCCGAAAATTGCTTTAAAATCAAATGCTTCTTCAAAAATGCGCACAAACATTGCAGGCACATTCTGAATATTGATAATTACTACCAAAAGTGAAATCCCAATATAAGCAATCCCCATTACCGGTACAACCATTGACGTTACTTTTACGATACGTGATCCGCCGCCAAGCAGACACCAGCCCGTCAGCACTGCCAAAATTCCACCGATGATCCAGGGACTCATCTTTGCATCATAAAAAGAAAATACTGAAAATGTAGACTGCAGATTATAAGATGCCAGCATATTAAAGCCAAATGCGTAGGTTAAAATCATTGCAACGCAGAAAACAATTGCCAGCGGGCGATAATGAAGTGCCGCTTCAATATAGTAAGCCGGTCCTCCATAACAGCTTCCGTCTTTTCCTTTTTTCTTATAAATCTGTGCCAATGTACTCTCGATCAGTGCAGATGCACTTCCGATGATTGCAATCACCCACATCCAGAATACAGAACCAAATCCACCTATACAAATCGCCGATGAAACCCCGACAATATTTCCCGTTCCCACACGGGATGCTGTTGAAACCATAAGTGCCTGAAAAGAGGAAATTGCCCCTTTATCCTCCGGCTTTTCCATCACGGATCCACAAGCATTCTTAAATAATCTTACCTGCGGAAATCTTGTGCGGACTGTAAAATATACTCCCGCACCAATCAGTAGAATGACCAGCAGCTTGCTGTACATAAAAGAACCGATTGTACCAATAATTGTTTGAAACATACCTTCTTTCCTTTCCCTGTTTGCTGTCAATATATTAACGGAAAGAAGATGAATTTGCAAGTTTTTTTACATTTAAAATTGTTGTTGACGATAGGGAAAGATATCAGTATTGTTTTGAAAAAATTAAATATTCTCCATAACTAGATCCTTTATAACATTGTTTATTTTTCAAGAATTTGCGGATCAAGGAGGAAGTCATAAATGTTTACAGTCAAGATACCATAGTCATCATAATAGGGCTGTACAATATCTTTTGTGATAACAATCTTTTTGAAGGAATCATCAATTTTACTGAATGGTCTGATTTCCTGAATGCGTTTCGTTTCATCTGGCAGCGAGTAAGCCGACTGGATATAGTATCTGGATGAACCAAGATTGCATACAAAATCAACTTCAAGCTGTTTACGGATAACCTTACCTTCCTGATTTCTTTCTGCAATTGGTATTACGCCCACGTCCACACTGTAACCACGCATACGAAGTTCATTATAAATCACATTCTCCATAGAATGAGTCTGCTCAAACTGACGGAAATTGATTCTAGCATTGCGAAGACCAAGATCGGAAAAATAATATTTCTTAGGTGTTTCAATATATGCTTTT
Source organism: Dorea sp. AGR2135 (assembly GCF_000420885.1). NCBI lineage: Bacteria > Bacillati > Bacillota > Clostridia > Lachnospirales > Lachnospiraceae > Dorea > Dorea sp. AGR2135. Next base: position 43,443 of record NZ_ATVU01000016.1, read on the forward strand.
CCTTTAATGTCATATCTTTGTGCTGATTCAATCAGGAAAGAATCCTCAAAATAATCCAGATATTTCTTAATGGTAGCGGAAGTGATTCTGGATTTCTTTACCGCCTTGAAAGTATTCTTCAATTTTTCCGGGTTGGTCAGCGAACCGATGGCAGAGGAAAGAATATTCAGAAGATCTTCCAATTCTCCGATATTCCTCACTTGGTTACGTTTGGTAATATCTCGAAGATAAATCTCATTGAACAGATTCTGCAATGCAACTGCCTTATCGTTTGCTCCCTCACGAAGAACAACCAGAGGAATACCGCCATACAGCATATATTCAGATAATCCCATGTACTTATCACCGCTGTAAATGGTCATAAACTCAGCAAAACTCAGGGGATACATATGAACCTCGTCACCACGACCGGCGAACTCGGTGGCTATATCTTTAGACAAAAGTTTTGCATTACTTTCTGACACAAATACATCCATATTATCTTTGCGAAGATAGCCATTCAAAACAGCTTCAAAACAATCTAACATCTGAATTTCATCAAGCAGCAGATAATACATTTCTTCACCTACAACTTTGGAACGGATATAAGCCATAAACTTTTCGGGGTCAACTCCACGCTTTTCCTTTTCAATCTGAATCAGGCTTTCGCCAATCAGATAAAGATCATCGGCTGAATCAAAAGCAAAGCGAATGATGTGTCAGCATCAACTCCGCTTTCTAATAAATGATGATAAAACAGATTATTCAGTAAATAGGATTTTCCACATCGACGAATACCAGTAATTACCTTAATCAATCCATTATTCTTTCTTTTTATCAATTTATCCAAATAAAAATCTCTGCGAATCTCCATCTTAAAACCTCACTATAAAAGATTTTTGCAACATGTTGCATTTTTCTATTCTAGTATATCCGGATGGACTTCAAAAATCAATATATCAGCCGGACATTGAAATAGATTTTTGTAACTTGTTGCGTATTTCTATTCCACAATCATATTATATTCTTCAGAAGCAGTGTTTATCCCGCATTTTAGTCGTGTTTTTTCATTACTTCATCGTCTTCGCCAGTGAATTGAGCAATGCCCGCAGGGATTCTCGTATGCTCTCAATAGTCTATCTCTTATCCCATTTTCTATTTTTGTTTTCATAGCATGGTGTACTCTTTTTCACCAGTAGCTTCATCCAAATCTTCACATTGAATAATGAACCCTTCTCTTTGGTAAAAAGAAATTGCTCTGGCATTCTTCTGGTATACATTTAATCGTATGTGGCGATGGGAGCAACATGGCTCTCTACCATACTTCTATCTGCCGGAATTGGCATGCAGAACAATTTCCTTTCTCAGCTTGCAGATTTCAATTATCTGAATATCGGTGGAACGAGTTTCTGGACACCGCATGTTATTTTGATTTCCAGAGCCGCCGTTTCTTTGCATTTGCACAAACATATGATGAATTTTCCGGAAATATTGTGGTTAATAGCGATTTAAACTGTTGTATTTGTTTAAAAATTAAAAAATATCTAATGAGTCTTCTGCATCTACCCACATCTGCAAATTTCCATCAAGATATAATTTTGCATATTCAAGAGGTTCATCAATGGCGAGTGCGTTTAATGCACAGTCTGATCCTGGTGTGGTTTTTAAGTTCTTTTCAGCTTCCCAACAGTCAATAGGGGAAATGTACCAACTCGTGTCATTTTCCCACTTGCTGGCCGTTGCACTGGGGCAGCGCCCCCTAATACCCCCACCCGTACCATTTTGCAAAACGGCAAAATGATTGCCCCACAGACGGCGCAACAAAACTAAAACCACTGACGAACAATTTTGTAATTTCTTCACGGTGAGGAAGTTTTGAAAGGAGAAAGAATAAATGGCTGAAAAAGATAGAGTTCGCATAAAGCAATTCAGTTTTACTTTGCTTCCAGAGGAAAATGCTATGCTCACAAAAAATGCTTTTGAGTACGGCTTATCGAAATCGAAATATTTAAGAAAACTGATTCTTGCAGAATCGTTGGCAGGTAAGCAGTGGCACATGGGTAGAGACCAGGCAAAGCAGTTGATTTATGAGGTGAACCGCATTGGAAATAACGTCAATCAAATTGCTTATAACACAAATGTTGTTCGATTTTCTTCTAAATAAGGATTTGGGAGAACTACAAGCAAAATATTTTGAGTTAATGACACTGTTTTGCCAGTTTGCGTTGCGAGAGAACGGAGAGGAAAGCTCTGGTATAAAAAGATTCTGGAGCTGATGCCAAAGGATGATTCCTCAAGTGTATAATGATTAGTCTTTCCTAATACTGATAGAGCGTACAGTTGAAATACGATGATGAAATATGATAAAGTAAAATTGAAAAATCGGTATTTGGAGGTAATATGCTTATGAAAAAATTTCTTTCTTTGTTTTTGTGTCTTACTTGTGTGCTGACTTTAGTTGCGTGTGGAAAAAAGGTAGCTCCTATTACGTTACCTCAAACCGATGAGATTACATCTATTGATATAACTTTTGGGGAAAATACAGTAAGTCATTCAGACAAAACTTGGATAAGTGAAATAATCGCCGATATTTCCAGTTCTGAACCGACTAAGAAGGAAAGTGTTCAAGACTGTCCACAAGTGGAAAGTTATATCAAAATTGACTTCCAGTTTGAGACAGGAACAAGTACTATCTTTGCGTATGAGGATAGTGGTAAATACTATATTGAACAGCCTTATCAAGGAATTTATAAAATTGATAGCCAACTATTCGAAAGGTTACAAGAAACTGATTAATTCCAGTTGTGCGCCCAGCTAAGGGTGTGTAGTCAAGCCGGTGGGATTCCGGTTTATCCAAGGTTTAGCCAACCAGATAATAGCGAGTCTTGGGATGGTGCCGGTAACGGCATCTGACAAGCGTAGACAGCAAGAAAGCAGGGTTGAATAGTGATTTCAAATGAATGGTAGGTGGTCGGACAATCCCATAGTACTGTAGAAATCGGGCAATGCCGATGGAGGGAAGGGGCTTGCATAGTAAAGATCTTACTGAGGACACATTATCCGTACTCAGGGACGGAGGAAATAATGGAAACGAAATTAGTAAGAATAGCTGAGATATCGGCAACATCAAAACATCCTATATTTACATCAGTGTACCACTTGATAAATGAAGATATGCTAAAGCAATGCCATAAGGAATTAGAGGGGAACAAAGCAGTCGGAATTGACAAGGTAACTAAGGATGAGTATGGGAAGAAGGGAGCATATCATTTACCGACAGCCCCCTTTATTATATCGCCTATTTTATTCTTCTCCAACTCTTTAACAGTAAAAATACTCCGTTCGACAATAAATTTCTATCCCTCCGATATTGTATATCCACTATAGTTTTAGATGTATCATCTTTACCATCTTGAATTGATCAGAAACTGTCATACTGACCTTTGTGGATAGCTTTAAGCCATTTTTAGGGATGTAACGATAGTATGGTTCCTCCGCAATCACCTTCACATTACCCCCGATCTTTGCTGCCAGTTCTTCCGCTGAATCCACATAAAAGAACATCTGTGCATCGGCATGGCCGACCTGTTTCATATATTTTTTCTTCATCATGGTCATTCCTCTTTTGTTCACCGTATCAAAAACAACTTCCATATTTCCAAATTGCCCAATCATACGCAGAAGGGCAATGACCTTATGTTCCTCAAAATAATGAAACAACCCGCCTGCAGTAACGAGAATGGGAGCATCAAGTACATCATTGCGAACTTTTATAATCCAGTCCTTCACAAAGGCATCCCCGGAAATATAGAATTCCCTCTCCGGTTCGGGAAGAATTCCTCGCCGGTATTCGATTACATGAGGCAGATCCACGGCATACCAGTGTGTTTTTCCGTTATCACATCGGTGATAGGTTGTTTCCAGGCCACAGCCCAGCTGGACAATCACACCGTCCGGTCTGCGTTCCAGAAAAGATCGAATGAACCAATCCATATTGGCAGACCGGGAAGCAGAGGCCAAGAGGGTGTACTGGTTCTGCATATTCTGTTTAATCAAGTCTGAAGGCAGCCTGTTTTTCAATTCTAATGTTTTTCTATCATATAAAATTTGTGGGCAATGCTCACTGGCATAGATTCTGCCCATCATAGGGACAAACAGGGTATCCTCCACAACGCCTAATGTTTGCATAACCAGCCCTCCTTTTTCTTTATGCAAGTTTCCAGTTCTGGCTTTCTGTCTGCAGTTTTACCATATGGGCATATGCACCATTCTTTTCTTCCAGATCCTTTGGTGATCCTTCTTCTGCCACGGTGCCATCAGAAAGGACAACGATCTTATCCGCTCCGGCTACGGTACGCATTCTGTGGGCGATAACCAGAACAGTTTTATCTGCGATCAGACGGGAAAGGGCTGTCTGTATCAGAGTTTCATTTTCCACATCCAGGGAAGCAGTCGCTTCATCCAAAAGAATGATCGGCGCATTTTTCAGAAATGCACGGGCAATAGAGATACGCTGGCGCTCTCCGCCGGATAGTTCACAGCCATTTTCTCCGATATTGGTATGCCATCCATCCGGCAGTTTTTTGGCAAATTCATCCACATTGGCAAGTTTCGCAGCCGCAATGACCTGTTCATCTGTGGCGTCTTTGTTTCCGATTCGAATATTCTCCATAATCGTATTGTCAAACAGTGTGACATCCTGGAATACGATGGCATACAGAGAAAGCAGTGTTTCCGGGTCTATTCGGGATACATCCATACCTCCCACGGTAATCTTTCCTCTGTTAATATCCCAGAATCTTGCAGCCAGCCGGGATACGGTTGTTTTCCCGCCGCCAGATGGGCCGACCAAAGCCGTAACCTCTCCCTGTTTTGCCGTAAAGGAAACATCTTTCAATACGGTTTCTCCGGTATTGTAGGCAAACCCAACATGGTCAAAGACAATATCATACCCCTGATTGGAAAGCCTGTCACTGCCTTGCTGGATCGGATGATCGAGAATCTCATTCATTCGGGCAATGTTGGTTCGTGTACTGATGACTGCCGCAAGATTCTGGAGCGCGCCCTGCAGAGGGTCATATAAACGGGATACTACCAGAAGGAACATAAAGAATGTAAGCACGGAGAGGCTTCCTTGCATGAGCAGAACAGCTCCCACCAGCGCAACCGTTGCAATACCAAGCTTCAGCACCAGCGATGCGGAAACCACAAAAGCAGCAAGACCAAATTCATTGAGGATGGAACGATGCTCCACAGCACGGATCTTCTTTTCCAGCCCTTTTAAATATGCCTGCTCCGCATTATTTGCTTTCAGGTCACGTACCGTTTCGATACACTCCTGTATCCCGTCTGCGCAGGCCATCTTCACGTCCATCGCTTTCTGATTCAGATTTTCCTGAATCTTTGCGGAAAATCCCACAATCGCAAAGGCAACCGGCAGAACCCATAAGGCAGCCAGCGCCATTCTCCAGTCCGTAAAGAGCAGACCGATGGAAATCAGGATCGTAGAAATGATTGAACCTGCAAGCTCAGGGATAAAATGTGAAAAACTCTGCTCCAGGAAGGTGCAGTCCGCCATAATGGTACTGGTAAGATCGGCTAAATCCTTTTTCCCGAAAAAAGAAAGGGGGATTTTGCGCAGATGCTCTGCCAGAGTAATACGGCGGATGCCGCTTTCTTTGTAAGTGGCAAAATAGGTGGCATTGTATTGAAAGAAAGTGGTCAGCAGTATCAGGCCGATACACACCACGCAGCCTGCCACATAAAATGGAATTTTCCCACCGGGAACACCCCCGTTCATCAGATCGCTGACCAGGTAATATAAAAGTCCTACCGGGAACATAAAAGACAGATTCTGAAGGACACAGGCCAGGCATCCTTTGATCAGGTCTTTTGCCCCCCGTTCAGACAGGGCATATTTTTTCTGCAGTTTTTTGATCATATCACTGCACCTCCTTTGTTACCTTCCATTGCACGGAAGTCTGGTAATTTTTCCACATACGGCTGAAAATGCCGTCTTTTGCAAGCAATTCACGGCTGTTCCCGCACTCGGCAACCTGTCCGTCGCAAATGACAAAGATCTGATCCACATTTGTTACGGTAGAAAGCCTGTGGGCAATCATAATCACCGTTTTTCCCTCGGAAAGTTTTGAGAAAGCAGCCTGTACGCGGCTTTCGTTATCCGGGTCAGCAAAGGCAGTGGCTTCATCCAGAATGATAATCGGAGCATTTTTCAGCATCACACGGGCAATGGCAATTCGTTGCTGCTCGCCGCCGGAAAGATAGACACCCTTTGTACCAATGACCGTATCCACACCCTGTGGGAGTTTTTCCAGAATATCATCGCATTGTGCGTGATGAAGGGCAGCCAGAACTTCATCACGGGTAGCTTCCGGTTTTCCCATACGCACATTTTCCAGAATGGATGCCTTGATCAGACGGCTATTCTGAAATACGAAAGACACCGTGTTCATGAGTTCCTCTTTCGGGATGTCTTTCACATTAACACCACCGATTTTTACCATTCCGCTCTGTGGATCAAAGAATCGGGAAATCAGGTTGGCAAGGGTTGTTTTTCCACCGCCGGATGGACCTACAAAAGCTACTGTCTGTCCTGCAGGAATGGTGAGTGAAATATCTTTTAATACTTCTTTTTCTCCATCATAGCTGAAATGAATCGATTTCAGCTCCACGGAAGCATTTTGCGGATGCATAGGATGTCTGGTTTCCTCCAGAGGCTTCAAATGCAAAACGCTGTCAATTCTCTGTAAAGCGTCATCTACGATCATGGCATTTTCACTTTGGAACATGATGAGTGTCAGTGTAACAGAAATAACCGGTGTAATGATAATATAGAAAATGAGATCCAGTAAGAAACTGGAAGTCACACCCTCTTGCGTAAGCAACAGTCCTCCGGCGATCAGTGTGGCAAAAACTCCGTTAATTGCAGCTGTATAGAACATCATCGGCGTCCGAAGCTGCTTGGTATAAGCGATCACCCATACTTTATACCGGTCAATGGAGTCTTTAAACTTCTTAAAGGAAAAGATCGTCTGGCCAAAGGTTTTTACCACCGGAATCCCGCGGACATACTCTACCGCTTCATTGGACATATCATACAGCGCATTCTGGTATTCTTTCATCTTTTCCTGCATCTGCTTTCCGGTCATTGTCATCATGATCAGAAAGCCCAGCACAACCGGAACAAGGCTCAATAGTCCCAGTCTCCAGTCAAACACGAACAACAGCACCAAAAGACCGCAGGGGGTTGCAATGGCATTGGCTCTGTCGGGAAGCTGATGAGCGAGATAGGTTTCGGTGGCTGCACTGGATTCGTTGACAATCTTGCGCAGTTTTCCGCTGCCAAAACTCTCGGCAAACCCAAGAGGAAGCTTAACAATATGCTCCATGGTCTGGATACGCAGGTTTGTGGCGATACGAAATGCTCCCAAATGGGAACACATCAGCCCTGCTATGTAGACAAGCACCGCTATAACCGCAAACAATACTGCCATCCAGCCATTACCGGTCAGGTTCTGTGCCTGGGCAAAATTCGGTGTCACCTCCAATACTTCCTTGATCATTTTCCAGATGTAATAGAAGGGTACCAGAGCAATCAGGGCACTGATTGCAGAAAGCACCCAGGAAGCATAGGTCAGGTACTTATGGCTGCCTGCAATTTCCAGCAGGCGTGATAAATTAGATTTTTTTTTCAAAAAAATTCCTCCTTTTCTTTGTGTTTATGATAAAGAGAACACGTCTATGTTCTTACAATATCCGAATTTAGATTAGCTATGACTAACTGCTGAACAAAAATTATAAGGCATTATTGCCCCATAATTTTCATCCATCCTGCTGTATAAAAGGCGCGCATTTCTTTAACGTAGTTTTCGGCATCTTTGAGCGGCATTTCGTGGATGATCAATTCAAAAAAAGTATGAAACATTCCGGTGATCAGAATATGCTCCAACGAAGGATCGATATGCGGAGAGGGCCGTCCAAGCTGCCTTAAGACATCCTGATAGGCATGCGTCCCATCTACCTCAATCTCCACCATTTCATCAATTAGCCCGGCAAATTTTGTTCCTTCCGAACAGCAGAGGATCAGTTTACATTCCTCTAAATGTTCGTACGCATAATAGAGAATATCGTACATGCAGATTCCCGAAATATCACTCATGACTTCCGGCTGCTGGGCGGCTGGTAGTTCGGCGAACTCCTGTTGTGCCTTTATAAAACGGTTACGAATATATTCATAATGTTCACCAACGATGGATTCAAAAAGTTCTTCTTTGCTTTTGTAATATCCGTAAAAGGCTCCGGTAGTCATTCCCACGGATTTCACAATATTCCGCAGAGAAGCGTCTTTATATCCTTTTTCTAAAAATTCCGCTTTCGCTGCCCGGTGGATATTTTCTAAAGTCATTCCATTTCCGTTTATTTTGCACACCTCCTATATAACAGTGCTATATAACACTGTTATAATTTTAATCTTTAAAAAAGATTTTGTCAAGAGCAACAAGAAATAATTGCATAAAAACAGTAATCCAAACATCCTTCTGCACTTTATTACTGATAAAATTTTTAAATACTGGTTTTTATAACAGTTTTATTTTTTCTAGTAAATGAAAAGCAGGGTGGAGAACGGCAGCCGATACCGGAAGAAGGTTTGTCCTTTTCCCGACAAATATCGACAAACAAAAAACCGCAAAGGCTGTTAAACCTTTGCGGCAGTAAGAAAAATAAGAGCTATGTTGTAGAGCTAAAACTTCTACATTAGGGGCGTGAGAGTGCCACCAGCAGCAGAATATTTTTTTGAGAGACTATCCTCATTCCTGTATGAAATTATGTAGGTAATTGCTGCTTTGGATAAGCAACGGGGCGACTTCTTTCAACCGTTCAAAGCTTTCATTACTGATCACATGTTCTATCCGGCAGGCATCGACTTCTGCAGTTTCAGGATCAACACCTGCTGCGATAAGCTGTTCCGTAAAGAAGCAATGACATTCATAAATCTTTTCGGCAACATCTACGGAGCGTACCATGCCCATCTTCTTATGGAGAACAAGTATGGCTTCCAGATAGTCCTCCCCGGACGCATGAAGTTTCATTAAGACCTCCCTTATGCAGATAATTTCTGTTCGGCGTTCCACATGGCCGCATACTTTCCGCCTTTCACCAGCAATTCATCGTGAGTACCGGCTTCAGCAATCTTTCCGTCAGATACCACAAGGATCTGATCTGCATTTTTGACGATGGAAAGGGTATGAGCAATCATTACCACAGTCTTTTTCTCTTTCAGCAGATTGGCGATGGCCTGCTTTACTGCCAGTTCGTTCTCGATGTCAAGGGACGCCGTTGCTTCATCCAAAAGCAGGATCGGGCTGTTTTTCAGGATAGCGCGGGCGATGGAAATTCGCTGACGCTCACCGCCAGAGAGAAGGTTTCCGTTTTCACCGGTCGGCGTATCGTATCCCTTTTCCATCCTACGGATGAGGCCGTCACAATTAGCCTCCCGGCAGGCGGCTTCGATTTCCTCATCCGTGGCCTCGGGGCGGGCGTGCCGGATATTCTCACGAATGGTATCATCAAAGAGAAATACATCCTGATCTACCATAGAGATTTGTTCCAGTACACGCTCGGCAGCTACATGATTTATGGGTTTACCACCAATGGAAATCGTTCCGCCTGTTGCCTCGTAATATTTTGCAATCAGGTTCAGAATGGTAGATTTGCCGGAACCGGAGTCCCCGACAATGGCCGTGAGCTTCTGGTCTGGCACTGTAAAGGTGGCGTGTTTCAGCACCGGCTCTCCTGGTACATACGAGAAGTCCACATTATCAAAGGTAATTTCATGTGTGGCAGTATGAAGCGGCTCCATACTGCCGGTTTCTTCGGGTTCATTGACTACTGCCTGAATTTTTCGTTTAGAAATCATCATATTTTTGTAGCCAAACAAATCAACCGAGATTGTCATGTATAATTTGGCAAGCAGCATGGGCATCATGGCAACCATCAAATAATCTACGCCTGATACTATTCCCAACATCCACGGTTTTGAGGTCACGAGCATAACAGCAGGAAGCGAAAGCCATGTTAGCATGTTAAAAAAGAAAGATACAGGAATGCCAGTAGCCTCATATTTATAACTCACTTTGCTGTACTCCCTTAAAATATCTGTTGTCGTTTTATTCCTTGTTCCACTCATGCCGTAGGCTCTGAGCGTTTGGATACCATTTACATATTCTACAATGCTGCTGACAGCCTCCGCACAAACACTATTGCGTGCATTTCCATATTTTTTTACAATTCGGAAGGAAAGCCACATATTGGGAATAAACAGCAGACTTATTGCAATTAAAATCAAGCCGGCAGGCAAATAAAGAAAACACACGAAAAGTATCAGCATTACGGACAGTGAAATGTTTTTCACAAGATTTCCTGTCCTATGTGTCAATATTTGTTCATAATTGGAAACATCACTTGTCATTGTGTTGACATACTGCCCAATCTGGCCTTGATGAAAGCGCGACAATGGAATTCGTTTGAATTTATCCCCTAAATAGAGACGGATTTGCCTGGATACAGCTCTGCCTCCAATTTGCCCTTGTGTATATCCAAATCCGTAGGCAATCAGCCGGACGGTAAAAAATCCAATGATCAAAAAAGTCAGGTTATTCAAATGTTCTATTGTGACAGTATTGTTTAGGAGCATGTTTAAAAGCAAATAAATTGCCATATAAACACAAGCTGAAAGAAGTCCCTCCAGCACAGTAAAGAACACACCGATACCAAAACGAACATTCTTTCTGAACGGATCATTTGCTTTCATACGAAATCACTCCTTTCATGGAATAGCTAACTTCTCTTGCCGCGTGATACCTTTCCCAAGCCCTTTGATAATAATGGTTCTCCTCTAACACTTCTTCATGTGTTCCAAAGGCCGTAATTGTATGATTTTCAACAACCGCCACTTTATCACACATCTTAATAGCGCCCAAACGGTGAACTACGATTAAGACGGTTTTCCCTTTACAAAGATTGGAAATTGCCATGTCAATCTCTACCTGATTTTCGGGATCGGCAGCACTTGTTGCCTCGTCCAGAATTAGAATAGGTGCGTTTTTTAGAATTGCGCGGGCAATGGCAATCCTTTGCTTTTCTCCGCCAGAAAAGCGAGAACCGAAGCTGCCCACTTTCGTATCGTATCCATCCGGCAAAGACATGATAAAATCGTCAATCTGAGACTCTTTTGCTGCCGCCCGCACTTCTTCCAGTGTGGCATTACTACCCATACGAATATTTTCCAGTACACTGTCACGGGTTAAAAAGGTCTTTTGAAATACGATGGAAATATTATTTAGCAACTTTTCATAGGCAATATCTTTGATGTTTTGACCGCCAATCAGCACTTCACCATCTGTAACATCATAAAAACGAGAAATCAATTCAATAACAGTGGTTTTTCCTGCTCCAGACGCACCTACGATTGCTACTTTTTCCCCTTCTGCAACATGAAGATCACAGTCTGTTAATACATCTGTTTTCCCGTCATAGGAAAAACGAACTGATTTTAGAGTGACATCATGTGACTTTGGAAAATCGCCAACGCTATCAAAAATTGGCAAATCAAGAATTTGTTTCGCCTTTTTGACGCCGTTTAATGATTGTGCAAGTTCCATAGATAATTGCTGAAGAGGCAACAATTCCGATAAGTATAGAGAGCCAATATACGCAAACAACAGAAAAATGCTTGCTGTAATTGAACCATTCAAAAATAACCGCCCGCCAATGGGGATAATCAATGCCATTCCACATTCAAGAACAACAATAAATGCCGCATAGAATGGACCTGTCTTTCGTGATACTTTATTCCAGATACGATTTTCTTCTTCAATCGCACCGGAGAATTTTTGAAAAGAATGACGGCTCATGTTATAGGCTTTAATCAATTTCATGCCGTTGATATATTCGATGATTACAGAATTGAAGTTCGCCATTGCCTCCGTAACATGGGGCATCATTCCTGCCATAAAAGCAAAGCAGTCAACCATGATAATAAGTGTAATGCCCAGAGGTATTAAAGAGATCATTGCTAAAGGTACATTGATTGTCATGAGATAAATAAAAATCACAACCGGACCTGTCGCAAATCCGACCAATTCAGGAATATTATGAGCAAGGCAAAGTTCCAGTTTTTCTATATCTTCGTTCAGAACCGTTTTAATATCTCCAGTTCTGCGTTCATCCAAAGCTCCAAGCGGTACTTTTGATAAATGTTCTGTAATCATACACCGCACTCGAAATAAGGCTCCATAAGCGCCTTTATGAGAAAAAATGCCGGATAATCCTTGAAATACTTGCCGGACAATGACCGTTGCCGTAATTAGAACCGCGTTTTCGGAAATAACCTGAATAGAGCAGGTATCTGTCAAAAAAGCATCCATCAGTCTATAAATGCCGATATAGGGGCCAATCGCCAATAACCCACCTAAAAAAGCACAGATAACAGACGCAATTAGAAATCCTCTGTCCTTTTCCGCCCATTTGAGCAAGAGCAGAACAGGATTTTCTTTTTTAGTTTTCATCTTTCATCCCTCCCTAATCCCATGAGCGACAAAATGGTTGCTTCATTTTCCTGAGAAAGCAAAATATCATTTGTCATTGTATGATGGTCAAATCTAATTAACCGGGTACAAGTCTGGCAGACAAATTCATAATCATGCGTAACAACAAAAATAACTTTGTCTTTGGAGAGTTCCCGGATCAACCCACTAACCTGTTCCATGCTGTCATAATCCAGGCCAGAGGTCGGTTCATCGAATACAAGCACTTCTTTTCCGCATATCATGCTAACTGCTACAGCTACACGCTGCTTTTGCCCTCCTGAGAGAGTATTTGGATGACGGTCACGGACTGTAGGAAGTCCCAGTTCATCCAGGGTTTTTTCTACCAGTTCAGGCGAAGATCCCTGAATACCCAAAGAACACTCTGCCTCTACACTATCTGCAAAAAGTTCATAGTTCACATCCTGCATTACCATATAGGAGCGTTTCAGCCTCTCGTTTTCCTTTTGAGGTTGTTCTCGCCAATAAAAACAGCCCGTAAATTCTTTATGCAGCCCACATAAAGTACGGAGAAAGGTTGTTTTTCCTGCACCATTAGGGCCTACAACACCGATAATATCTCCTTTTGACGCATGTAAGGAAATATGCTCCAGCACAGGGTGCTTTTTATAGAATAGAGACACATCTTTCACAGTCAATATAGGCCGTAAGAAAGTTCTTTGATAGCTAATAGGATGAACATCCTGAATATCCGTAGTCCGCAGACCCATATGCTTTCTTGCTGCACCTGAAAGTGACCTAAACTCCTGTGGTGTATAAATCTTCTCAATTTTTCCATCTGCCAGATACACGATACGATCTGCTATATCCAAAAGATAGTAAAGCCTGTGTTCTGCTATCAGAATTGTTTTTCCTTGTTGCTTCAAAATGCGAAGATAGTTTTTCAAATCTCTAATAGAATCCCCATCTAAATTTGAAGATGGCTCGTCCAATAAAAATATATCCGGGTTCATGGCGTAAACTGAAGCAAAAGCGATCTTCTGCTTTTCTCCGCCGGAAAGTTCAAAAATATTTTTGCCCTGTAAATTGCGAATTTTTAAGGAGTCAAGGGTATATTCTAATCGCTGATGTAATTCATCCGGTGGAACAGCGATGTTTTCAATTCCAAAAGCAATCTCACTGTCCACATCTACATTGAAAAATTGCGTTCGGGGATTTTGAAACACCGATCCCACTTTCGTTGCAAGATAATACATGGGCATTCCTAAAATATTTTCGTCATCAATTTGTACATTACCGCTTAACTCGCCCGGAAAATAATTAGGGATTAATCCGTTTATTAGCTTTGTAAGAGTTGTTTTTCCACAGCCAGAGCGCCCGCAAAGCAGAACACACTCCCCGGTATGAACAATAAGGTTTATGTCCTTGACTCCAATCTCAGAGGAAATTGTTCCTTCATATCTAAATTGAATATCTTGAAAATGGATCATATTGCACCCCCTCTCCCAATAAAGTTCACTACCATCATTACAGCAAAACAACAGATGATTAAGAAATCCTGTATACGAAAACGGATCTGAATCAAACAGGTTCTCGCATGAGGATTTTCAATACCTCGTGTAACAGAAGCAATGGCAAGTTCGTCTGCTGCTTTAGATGCCGCCATAAGAAGCGGCGAATACAAGCACTCTATGGTCATGCCAGGATGGGAGATAAGCCCTTTCAGAGACGGAGATACATCTCGTAAGCGCATAGCGTCTTTGATAAAATGCCAATCCTCTCTGATGGTTGGAAGGTAGCGCAGCATAACCGCCAAAGGGATTACAACTTTTTTGGGAACATGAGTCTTGTTCATGGCGGATAAAAATTCATTTACTCTTGTCGTGGATACGGCAATTCCTGCTAACATTCCACAGGGATACACCTTGAAAACCAAGGACAGCCATGCTGTGAACATGGTATAAGCGGTTCCAGTTACATTTCCTAAATAGAGTGTAGTAAACAGATATAATGCTAAAAAAACTATTGTTCCGATTATGGAATATCTAACTTTCCCGCAGAGTATCCCCATAAATGCAATCAGCAAGATCAAAGCACATTCGTATGAGAGAGATGGGGCTGTTGTTGCAATAATCATGCTGATAATTAGCAGAAGCACTTTTGTCCGCGGATCAAAACATATATCCCATTTTCTTTTTCGTGTTTCGCCGGTCATGCTGTAATACCAGCCTTTTCAAATTGTTTTCTCAACAGTTTGCACCCAACAAGTCCACTCAACCATGCTATAAGTGCCGTCCCCACAATCATAATAACCAATACCCACCATGCGGCGGCATTGTTCATGGCATTGATATACTCTTGTGTTGTTCCATTCTGCAACATGGTACTTGCCCATCCTTCTGGATCAACAAAATAAGCAATATAGGTTCCCATTGGTCCAAAAGAATATACGATATAGGCCAGAATATTCAACTTTTTACTGCGATAGTTTTTGGCGCCTGCAATCATATCGGCAAGAAATGCACCAATTAAACCTCCAACACACATTCCCCAGTGCATCCCCATGATAAGACTAAGCAGAGAAATAATGACACCAATAATCGTCAATCCCCAACGCTTCGGCACTTTTGCAAGAAGCAGTAAAAATACTGGCCCTGGAAGCAAGGCGGCTCCGATGGAGAAATAAAAAGTAAGAGTCGGAGTGACGGCAAATAATACGCCCCCTATCATAGAGCAGACCATCAATAGCGCACCGAAAACGCCCATGACAATCAAATCTTTTACCGTCAGTCCATTCTTTCTTGTTTTGTCCTGTTTTGCTGTTGGCATAACTTAAACCTCCGATTTCTGTATAGTCGTTCATACTAATTGACTTTTTAGAAGCCTTCGTAGTATGATTTGATTAGTTGTTGCAAACCACGTTATCAATTATATAGAACAGGGATTATTTATCCAATACCTTTGGAACATGAAAGCCCAAAGCGTATGAAAAAACGACCAAAGTGTATGAAATGAAGGTGGAAATATGTCTGATATTGAAAGTAGGTATCATACCAATTTGCTGGAATATGGCTTCAAAGAATTATCGACAACAAATGAACTGAGCGGAATTGGGAGATTATATTCAGTTCCAAAAGAATACGGTGAAGGCACATATTGGATATACAGCGAAAAAGATTTATACGACATCAAAATACATGATTTCTGTTTTCACAAAGACTCATTCTTTGATTTCGGTATTCCACAAGGCTGCTTGGGAATTTGTTACTATGAGTCCATATCTGGAGAAGAAATCTCTCCTTATCGCCGCTTAACTGCAGGTTGCGTAAAAAGTTTCATCGGAGGAATGGAGCCATGCAAAACACTAATACACAAAAATATCCCTGTGCGTTCTGTGGATATTGAGATTACACCAGCCTACTATGACCGCTATTTGAAAGAAAAATTTCCAAATGAATATATAGACCCACATGAAGCGTTCAGTAATATTGCATTAACTGACCGTTTCCCTGAGATGATACAAGTACTTCGCCAGATTGCAAATTACAAAGGGAATGGAATTGCGGCCAAACTGTTCTATGAAGGGAAAGTAATTGAAGCTATTTCACTCATTATGGAATACAATAGGCAGCAATCCAGCACACCCTCTGTCAAAATCTCTAACGCAGACCTTCGTGCTTTGGAAAATGGAGCTGCATATATCAACGATCATTTCAACTGTAATATTTCTGTCGATCAACTTTCCCATATTACTTGTATGGGACGAACAAAACTCAAACTCGCATTTAAGGAGGTTTATGGGGTTTCAATCACAGAATATATTCAGCAAAGGCGGTTGAGTCATGCTGAAACACTATTAACATTAACAGGCTTTACAATTGAACAAGTGGCTGCTGCCGTTGGCTACAACAATGCTGGGCGTTTTGCCAGTATATTTAAAAAAAGTACAGGTGTCTATCCGGCAGAGTATAGAAAAATGGCACAGAAATAATGGCTTAAAAAGTACATACATTCTTCCTAATACGATGTTTGAAAATTCCTAATAGCATTTCAAATCACAAGCTGCTACGGTATCCAGATATGTACCTGTTTCCTGCACACGCTCATAAATAGCGTCTGTCTGAATTAAATGCCTGACGGTCATAGAAACGGATTGCTTATTATGTATCTGGTAATGCACTTGAACCTATCGGCAGGGACTACCTTTATTCTGAATTGGTAAACCCTATCTTTACAAAGGACGGGGAGAATGTGAAAGTCAAGGTAGCTGTGAAATTCCTTGATAATCAGACAAAGTCTACGCAGGTATCGCAGTATGAGCTTGTGCTACATAAGGATAGTAACTGGAAGATTGTAGGATAAATGATATAGCGTGCATTTCTTATCAGATTTGCACGCTTTTACAAAACGACAAGAAAACTGTGCAAAAATATTGACTTGTAATGACCGAATGCTATAATATAAATGACAAGTGTACTTGGTATTATTTGAAAGGAGCGTTATATAGTGGATAAAGAAAAAATACTATCACAAAACAAAAAAGAGAATCTATATCTTGATGAATACGGAAAACATATTAAACTTCAAGGGAAATCTTTTGGCTTAATGTTTGTTTTATTTATCTGCATTTTAATTCTTTTCATTAAAGCAGTTTGTAAAGAACCTTACTATGATATAATGACAATTATTGGGTCTGTGGCATTTGGCTCTATGGGTTATGAAGCACATATTTCAAAAAATAAATCCAAATTTGTTATTGCTTTATTCTTTCTTCTATTTATGGGGTATTACTTTTATAAATTTTTAATGATAGGTTTATAGAATGGACGAACATTTAATTTTGCGAAACAGATTAAAAACTGTACGAAAAGAAAAAAAATTATCACAAACAGAATTAGCTGAACTAGTCGGGGTTTCTCGGAATACAATTAGTTCTATTGAAACTGGACAATTCAATCCAACAGCAAAATTGGCATTAGTGCTTTGTATAGCTTTAGATAAAAAATTTGAAGAATTATTTTATTTTGATTAAAGGAGAGAACGATTATGGAATTAGAGGAATTGATTGTTGAAATAGTTATAGGATTGTTTTTACTTTTTATATCTTATCAAATAGGAATAAAAGAGAATATTACTTTATTACATGGTTATCATTATACACAACTTGACCCTAAAGATAAAAAGGTGTTTACAAAAAAAATAGGAATAGGCACTTTACTGGTTAGTATTGGTATTCTTGTTATGCCGATTATCAATTTAATCTCTCATTCTGAATTAGGCTATTACATAGGTCTTATTTTGATTTTTGCAGGAGTGTTTTATATCATATTCATCATTGTAAAATACAACGGAAAACTTATTAGCTTTAAAAAGTAGAATTACATGGGAAGATGTTATTATTGATGAAGAGTCCATTGCTACAAACAATGCAAAGGTACTCATCAATAAAGAACTTTCAAGAGTAAATGCAGAAGCTATGCAGAAATTAAAGGAAAAGGATATTTTAAAGATTTTCCCAACGCAAAAATCGCATTGTACCACAAGGCTTGTCTTGAAAACGCCAAAAACAGAAACAAGTAATCGTGTTGTCTGGTTACCTAAAACAGTTGCGGAACTATTGGTGCAATATAAAAAAGACCAGCAGGAATTAAAGGAATTTTTAGGAAGTGCCTACAATGATTACAACCTTGTTATTGCGTTAGATAATGGCAATCCCGTGGAAAGCCGTATTGTTAGAGATAGGTTTCAAAAGCTCTGTGAAGAAAACGATTATGAAGTTGTGGTATTTCACAGCCTACGCTATTTAAGTACGAGTTATAAACTCAAAATGACAAACGGAGATGTTAAGTCCGTACAAGGCGATACTGGTCACGCAGAAGCAGAAATGGTTACAGACGTTTATTCAGAAATCATAGACGAAGATAGACGTTACAATGCTCAAAAGATGGACGAACAATTTTATTCCACTCTAAACCATGATTCAGAAATGCAACCACAAAATGAGGAAGTTCAGCCAGAAAACAACGGCTTATCAGACAGTGATATGGAGCTTTTACAGCTTTTAAAATCACTTACGCCGGAGATGAAAGCAATGCTTTTGAAACAATCAGCTTCAAAATAAAAAAAGTGTTAGCAAACTCTTCTACTCAAACAGTCATAAAAATATCGAATTACAAATTCTGAAAATCAAAAGAAATTGCAAAATATAAATTGAATATGTTCTTATCCGACAGGTTATAAGCCAAAAACAAAAGAAGCTGAAAACCTCATAATCAAGGCTTTCAGCGTTGTTTGCTGGCGTCCCAGACAGGAATCGAACCTGCGACGTTTCGCTTAGGAGAGCTCCAACCTATTGTCACTCTCTGTCAATCTGAGGTAAGGTAATCCCAAGTGGGACACTATATAAAACTGTTTCCGATTCAATTCGAGTTATTCTGAATACCCCCTCTGTCAAGCTCTGTAAAGCTCTGAAAGTTAGCTGATTGTTTGCTCCAGCTAATAATCGGGGGATGCCTTGATATTACCATCGACATCTGTTATATGACCACCATGCTTCGTACGTTCGATCATGGTAAACAGTATTCAATTAAACTTTCCTATCGTAAGTACAAGAATTTTTCTTGTCTACAATTAATATACCGCATACGAGACGGTTTGTCCATGCGTTTTTGACTGGCTACTTTTTTATTCATTTTGTTTATTGACAAATCTATAGGAATCTATTTTTTCTTTTTTAATAATGTTTTTTTCTAAACATTTTTTTATAAATCCGGAGGCTCCATTTTCAGATATACAAAACATTTCTGCAATATTTCTTCTATTAAATGAATAATCATATCTATATCTGTTAAATAGTTGCTCTATCTGATTAATAGTTTTGCTTCGAAACGCATTATCAATTTGTTCAATTAATTTTTCTTTGAAGTAAATCAATTCCCAATCTTTATCTGAGTTGAGTTTTCTATTCGTCAGTTGAGTTTTCTCATTACTGAATTGAGTTTTCTCATCATTAAATTGACTTTCAGAATATAAATCTAAATTTAGCTGAGCCGGATCTGCTACACTTCGATTAGGTAATACAACTTGAAAATAAAACTCATTTGAATAAAAGACAGGTTTTTCGGTAAAATCTGTATACGAATTAATTATTCGTCCAATACCACTTCCTCTTCGGTCCATGTAATGTAATCTACCAAATATATCAGATATTATTTCATTTCTCCTCATGGATGGTACTCTTTTTAAGTCCAGATCCTGAATCCTACTACCATTTAGCATACCACCAGGAGATGTTATTTCTAAACGATCATCATAGATATCTACATGCACCTCTGTACCAACAATTTGATAATCTCTATGAATTAATGCATTTACAAGTACTTCCCTAACTGCTTTAAATGGATAATCACTTTTTTCTTCTCTTCGCATTCCTCTAATTGTCCATGCATTTTTTGAATTATTTCTAATAAATGCTTCTGCATCATTTAATAAAGTAATAATACTTGCATCAGAAAATTCTCGATCATCCAAGGCATCACCATCGATAGACCCTTTTTCAGTCCCCTTCCATCTAGTACAAACAATTTTAGATTGTCGTATAAACCCTTGGTCACATAACAATAATCCAGCATTTGTTACGGTATCATCTTCTTCGACAAATCCCATGGATATTAAATCTCGTGGCAAAATAAATTCTTCACCTGTCTCTTTTTTATATGTCGCCTTTAACAATGTAAAACTAACATCTGACAATTTATAACAACTAGGCAATGAATCATATGTACGATTTTGCCCCTTTAATATCAAATTATTTAATTCGGCTGTTGTAGCTATTACAGAGCGGTCACCATGACGAACATATGCTTCTTTAGTTTTTTCATGTACATAATAATATGGATAATTAGGACCATTTGAAACAAATAAGTCTAAACAGTTCCTTCCATTTGTATCAGACACAATTTCTGTTAATTCAAAACGAATATTTGGAGAAATTCGATTTGTTATCAATTCAGAAATTTTACTAGCTACTGCTTGCACGTCATCTAACCCAACAGCAGTATGTGTATCATCTGTATATCCGAAATAAATATGACCACCACTTGTGTTTGCAAAGGCAGAAACCGACTTCAACCAACTTTTAGGCTTTTCTTTTTCAAGGCTTAATTTATAATCGATTCTTGTAGCCTCTGCTCCATTATGAATTGTCATTTACATCACATCCTTCCTACATGTTTACCTTTTATTTTAACATGAATATTATTTTCTATAAATGTTTATTTAATTTCTTTTACATTCTCGCATTCTTCTTTATTGTAATATATCTTCGTCAGTCTATCTTTATTATTAGAATTGATTCAAAGCGCTTGTGAAGGGGTTGTGTCTACATATCTTATTTCCACTAAAATTACACTATTTTTTCACTATTTTTCATTACTTCATCGTCTTCGCCAGTGAATTGAGCAATGCCCGCATCTCTGGATTAGCCAATACTTTTGCCAGAAGTTCCGGATCGACTTCATCAGCAACAGGTACATTATTATTTTCCTGCTGTACATGCATCTGTGGATCCAGATTCTTTTTCTCATAGAATGCTTCTTCAAAAAGCTCTGCATTTTTCCTTCGATCATCATCCAGAATATGAGAGTACACATCCGTAACCATATTGACCTGAGCATGACCGGAATCACCCTGTACCGCCTTGATGTCTCCACCATTCAATTTCAGCTTATAAGTAACGCTGCTATGACGAAAACTGTGAAATACAACCGGTGGGAGATTATAGTCCTCGATCAGTTTTTTTAAAGGACCACGTATTGCTCCATCTCCTAGAGGAAGACCAAAGATACTTGCCATAACCAGGTTATAGTCCATATATTCATCACCAAGAATTTCTTTCATTTCATCTTGCTCAACTTTCCAATCTACCAACATATTAGCAACACTCTTCGGTAAGAATATTTTACGCACACTGCTTTCTGTCTTCGGTGTTTTCAGAATACGGACCGTAGAATTCTTCTTATGATTTGTCGGAAATACCAACAACACATCTTTTCCATCCAATGCGATACTTTCCGCCATCCAACTGGATCCACCGGAATTCCTTTTTCTTCAAAAGGTTATAAATAGTAGGTCTGCTGACTCCTAAGATTTCCTGTAACTCTTGAACTGTATAACATCTTTTTTCTGACATTTCTTTATCCTCTTTTCTTTGAAATATGAAAGAAAAATTATCCCTTCATATAACGAAACGCTCAGAGCATGTTTTACAGTGGTCAAAAGCAAATTTTTTTTCTTACGAGTTTTCTTTAATGCAACTCGTAACATTAGATTTTTACATTTTTCATGAAATTAAGTAAAGAAAAAGAGCATATGGAATTGAATCCATACACTCTATGATTACTGGAACTTTATTTCATTTTAATTCAACAAACTTTTGTTTATCTCGTTCTTAAGTTCATCTTTATTCTCGTATGTTCTCACTATCGGAATCGTACTCTGTCTGTTCTATATAATCTGCGGAACAGTCTCGTTTGTACGGATAAAAAAATAAACTGAGCCACGGCTGTTCCAACACGAAATCAGTCGTGGCCTTATTTATATCATTTTACTCTTTTTTGAAATAGAACAACACCACAGCAACAACTCAAATCGTTTTAAAATTCCAGACTATTCGCATTCAGCAAGAAATACTTCATTCCCATGATGACAAAACCTTCATCATTTCTCCAAGGCTTTTTGCTGCCATTTACAATGACGATCTTCTTGAAAGAGTCCGGGATATTACGCAGAGAATTGAACTCCTGCGTCTGTTTTTCTTCCGACGTCATGTCATATGCAACCTGGATATAGTATCTCTGGTTTCCTTGATTCACCACAAAGTCAACCTCCAACTGCTTGCGAACACGTTTGCCATCTTTATCCTTATCGAAGATATCCACGACACCCACATCAACATTGTAGCCACGGATCAGCAGCTCGTTATAAACAATGTTCTCCATAATATGAGTAGGCTCCTGCTGTCTGAAATTCAGACGTGCATTTCTCAGTCCCAGATCAGTAAAGTAGTATTTCAGATTTGCACCGATATACTTTCTGCTCTTAATATCGTATCGGCTTGCCTTGGAAATCAAAAAGGCATCTGTCAAATGGTCGATATGCTTGGAGATGGTTTTATTAGCATAAGTCATCTGGCGCTCACTGGCAAAGGTACTGGCAATCTTTGAAGGGTTGGTCGGTGCGCCGATTGCAGATGCAAGCACATCAACCAGAATCCCAATCTCATCCACGTTCTGAATCTTATTTCTTTCAATAACATCCTTCAGATAGACATTTGCAAAGATGTTCTTCAGATAGTCCGCTTTCTGTCGTTCGCTCTGGAAACTTACGATCTGCGGCAATCCTCCGTAGATCATGTAGTCATCCCAGGCATCATCATAATCGCCGTCATAGACAGAATAAAACTCTGCAAAGGAGAGAGGATAGATTCTAATCTCATCACCTCTGCCACGGAACTCGGTCACAATGTCGCTGGACAGGAACTTGGAATTACTTCCGGTGACATACACATCAATATTGCTCATGCGGAGCAGGCTGTTCAGCACTTCCTCAAATCGTGGCATAAACTGCACTTCATCCAAAAGGAGATAATACTTCCCGTCGTCTTTCATGGCATCCTTGATGTACTTGAAGCATACCTTTGGATCTCTTAATTCCTCGTTCTCAATACCATCCAATGCAATCTCAATAATATGATCAGTATCAACACCATTCTCCAGTAAGTATCTCTTAAAGATAGTAAACAGCAAAAAGGATTTGCCACATCTACGAATGCCGGTAATCACCTTTATCATTCCATTATCTTTTCGCTCGATCAGCTGCTGTAGGTAAGCGTCTCTTTTAATCTCCATCATTACGATCCCACTTTCCGTGCATCTGCACACTTTTTAGTAATGAGATTCTATCACAGAACGACCTGAATTTCAATATGTATTCCCATTTTATGTGCATCTACACACTTTTATGTAATGTTGATAAATATATTTTCAGATTTTTTTGATTGCAGTGTCTATAATCGATTACTCCAATCGTTATTATAGGTAGACAACAAAAAGAAGATGGTTCCGATGTTTCATTAAATATGTTCGTTAGTCTTTTACGCAAAGGATTCAAAGTAGCTGCGGTTATGCTTGTTATAGATCTCGTCGTAACGTGGTACAAGATCAGGATATTTTCCGGCGATGTAATCATAATTGTCTTTTTGAAACCGCCTCGAAGATTGAGGTTTTCGAGCCAGAACAGATCGCACTGATCCTTTACCCGCTCAAAGATTGCTTCAAAATTCGTGATACCGGGGAATACCGGGGATACGAAACAAACTGTACGGATACCTGCCTCATATACCTGCTTCATAGCAGCGATACGGTGCTCAATGCTCGAAGCAGAATCCATATCGTTCTTGAAATTTTCATCTACTGTGGCTCGGCTGGGTTTGCTATTTCTGAATGGTAATTGCAGATTTAATTCTTGCGACTATATCCAATGATGCTTATTATGAGGGAAATTCCAAAAATCAAAATTGTCGCTATCCCTGTGATTAGCACATATGAATGAACAGAATTTACCATAGCAGCCATTCCCGGCCCATCTTCAAAATATTTTACAAAGTAAAACATTGGAATTACCACAATCAATCCCATAGTTTGCGCAGAACGAAAACCAAACCAATAAGTTAATGGCAAGCAAATTCCTGTCCATAATAATGGGATAATAATTGCTGCTGCAATCGAAAATAACCAGATAAGCATATCAAAGTTTTGAAAAATTATGATGGATAAACTATTGAACGCAATGCTTCCCAAAATGCTGATTGCAACAGTATATATTACGGAAACATATTTACTTGCAACAACAGTAAAATTGCTTATCGGCATAGCTAATTGATATTTTTTCCAGCTTGCCTTTTCATCACTTGCGAAACTCATAATATTTTGCATACCGATTGTCATGGCAAACATAACGGAAGCAAATAAGCCAGCATAAATTCCAGCATTGAAAATAAGCAGAACAATAGCTGCTGCTGCAATCAGAATAAGTTTCTTATCAATACTCTTGAAGAAAATGGATATGTCTTTATATATCAATCCTCGCATGATGTACCTCCTTTAACATAGAAAAGCATAATATCTTCTAATGTGGCATTATCCACAATGATGTTTTTGTATTTTCGTTTGAATGCTTCCTTGTCATGAACAAGACACTCCACGCTCATATTTGTAGTTCGGTGTATGATATAATCATCAGAGGAAAGCTGTGCAAATTTTTCTGTTCCGCACTTTGCCACGCCATAATTATAAACAAGATTATCTTTCTGTTCCTCGAAAATGATTTTTCCCTGATGAATTAAAATCACATAGTCTGCAATTTTTTGTATGTCCGAAGTAATATGCGACGAAAAGAAGATAGAGCAATCTTCATCTTGGATAAATTCCAAAAATAGGTCTAATATTTCATCACGCACAACGGGGTCAAGACCTGTTGTTGCTTCGTCCAAAATCAACAGTTTAGGTCTATGTGCCATAGCACAAATGATAGACAACTTCATTTTCATGCCTTTAGAAAATGTGCCAATCGTTTTCTTGGTCGGGATTTTGAATTTTTTCAAGTATTGTGAAAAAAGGTTACTATCCCATGTCTTATAAACTTCTTTCAAGATTTTTTCAATATCTGCGGCTGTAAACACATCATGAAAATTACATTCATCAAAAACGACGCCAATATTTTCTTTGACAGTTGGAATTGTATGGTCTATTCCAAAGACTTGTATCTGTCCGCTATCTTTGCTTAGTTCATTTAATATCAGATTGATAGTAGTGCTTTTTCCTGCACCATTCTCGCCAATAAAACCTACAATCCTGCCCTTAGGGACTTTGAACGAAACATTGTCCAAAGAAAAATCCTCGAATTGCTTGCATAAATTCTGCACCAAAATGTTGTTATCCATGCCTGTCACCTCTCGTTATTCCTCGTAAAATAGTTTTAGAATATTCGTCATTTGCCCAAGACTAATGCCATGTGCTCGACCAATTTCTGCGACCTTTTGTAAAAGTTCTTCAGCAATTCGTAACTGTTCCTCTTGAATAAATTCCCTGTTCTGTGATGCTACAAAACTGCCTTTTCCAGATACAGTTTCTATAAATCCATCTCTCGTTAAATCTTCATATGCTCTCTGAACGGTAATAACACTGATATGTAAATCTTTTGCTAAAGCTCTCATAGAAGGGAGGGCTTCGCCAGCAGATAATGTGCCGTCCATAATAAAACTTTTTACTTGCATACAGATTTGTTCGTAAATAGGCTTATCACTGCTATTACTTATGATAATCTCCACTTGCTCACCTCACCATGTGTACTTATCGTAATAAGCGTACTTATTCGATAAGCACAGTATAGGCGATTTGTGTGAACCTGTCAAGAGAAAAGATGTAAATACATTCGGAAAAGCGAGTGGCTGTCTATCAAATTCAATTTTGTTTATTTAATACTGTTTCGGAAGAAGATATGCTGGCTTCAATGATAACTTATTTAGAAGAAGAAAATAAAACAGAGCTTTCGTCTATTTTGCAAGTATCAAAATTTGTATATTCTCCACAATGGGAATTTTCTGGGATTGTTTCATAGCAGCGAAAACTATATGCAAGTTTACGGGTGCCGATACGGTGTCGGAAAATCATTGAGGACAATTTGCAAGAATTGTCTAAGATTGCTTGTTAAATCTATATCGACGATGATGAGTATTATTTTTTAGGTATAAATGGAGTTGGTATGCTTCCAATTCAAACGGAATCACTTGAATTGGAGCACAAACATATTGTTAGTTGCGATTGGTTTTTGTCTTGTGTTATCAAGTGCCACAGAACCTTATTTTAAAGGGTTCTGCGGCTTTGACGTTTTTATCTGGGTGCATCTTAATTCATCAATTTATGCGGAAATAGTGTAAAAATTGGTGTAGTACACCGCTATTTATCAATAAGGCAGCTTATGGCTAAGTGAACACTATCTGAGAGAACATAAGAAAGCGGTTTATATTATTCTGCTTACAAGTGGCAGGCTGAATAGTTATCTTACAGATAGAGAAGAACCGGCACAAGAACGCTTTGAAAGGATTGTAGAATTGATTTGTAATTAACAGAGGAATGTTTTTTGATAAATGCTTGACTGTAAACCTTGTTTATAGCTTATTATTAAGTAAAATAGAGTTGCTCGAAAGGGGGGCATAATATGACTATAAAAGACGTAGAAGAGCGAACAGGTTTATCCCGTTCTAATATCCGTTTTTATGAAAAGGAAAAACTTATTGAGCCTTCGAGAAATGAAAGTAATGGTTATAGAGATTATTCTGAAAATGATGTGGAAAATATAAAGAAGATTGCATATCTACGTACATTGGGAATTTCTATTGAAGATATACGAAGTATTATATCCGAAAAAGTAACATTGCAGGAAATGCTTGAGAAGCAAAAGGAAGTATTAAAAAATCAGATTACTGATTTGAATAAGGCGAAACTCATGTGTGAAAAAATGCTGGATGAAGAAAGTATTAGTTATGAAAAATTACAGGTAGAACAGTATATAACAGATTTGCATGACTATTGGAAAGATAATCGAACTGTTTTCAAACTGGATTCAGTCAGCTTTTTGTATATATGGGGAAGTATGCTTACCTGGACTATGCTTACCGCACTATGCTTGATTATTGGGGCTTTGTCTTATTCTAAGTTGCCGACAGAAATTCCAGTACAATGGAGTAAAGGAGTGGCAACATCCCTAGTTAATAAAAACTGGATTTTTATTTGTCCTGTTATATGTATCATAATCCGATATTTATTAAAACCTTTTATCTATGCGAAATTGCAGATGAACAATTATTATGGAGAAATTATAACAGAGTATTTGACAAATTATATGTGTTTTATTGTGTTGTCAGTGGAAATCTTCTCCATACTTTTTACTTTCGGAGTGGTAAAAAGTGTTGTTGTACTGTTATTTGTGGACACGGCAATTTTTATTGGATTGTTAGTAGTTGGTTTGGTAAAAATGGATTTGAGAGGGAAAGAAGTTTTATGATTCAAATTTTATATTTCAGAAATAACAATAAGATACTATTTTTCCCACTATGAGAACGGTGGCTATGAGATAGAAATTGCATATACCGGCGAATAAAAGAACCGCTGTTGCATGGTTTATTAGCTTCCATGTAGCAGCGGTTTGTGCTATGGTTATTCGGTTAAATTCTCAGAACGACAATTAGAATTTTCTTTTCTATATGATACCTAACGCAATATTTTCTGCCCAGAACCAAAACGGTGACATAACAATCCATGTAATCGCTAAAATAAAAATTCCCCTACTGCTCATGATTTTCTTCCTGAAACTTCGATTGTTGCTTACATTATACTTCGTCCATCTCTCTAAGGACAGTGGGATGTTGTGATGAAAGTGAGAGAGATCGCTTACCTGTCAGACAATTTATCTTACTATATTTTTTGCACGATAAATTTACTGATTTAATATCTCTGCAATCGTGTTTGGTGCATATTTATTGAGTTCATGTCCTGCATTTGGAACGATGTGCAAAGTAGCTTGGGGTAGCAATTCTTTTAGCCTTTTAGAAGCCTTTAGATTGGCAGTATCCTTTTTGCCACACAAAATTGTTACTGGACGACGAATATTATTTAATCGCAAAGTAAAATCCAATGACCGCATAGAGTGAGCCAATTTTATGGTGCTGCTTTTTGATAGTCCCATACTTTCAAAAACCTTGTTTGGCATACAACGGAAGATAAGATTTTGAAAATCTATCAGTAAACTTGGAACTTTATATTGTGCGCCAATCAAAACCAGCGAATCCACTTTTTCCTCATGTCGAATAGCAAAATCAATCGCAAGAAGCGCACCTAACGAAAGACCGCAGATACGAAGCGGCTCTTTTACTTCTGAATACCGCTGTTCTAAATCACCCAAAATCTGCGAATAGGATATTTCATCTTCTGTTGAAGAAAAAAGTTCTGGGCAATCGACATCAGAAATTGATAGTTGTTGTACTACTTCTTTCCAGTCCTGTGCAGTTTGTCCCAACCCATGTAAAAAAACAGTTTTCATTAAACGCCTCCTAAGCGTTAGGTGGAACAAACGCCTTTTGATATGATAACTAGATAAAATTAAATAGATTTTTAAGAATGTCCCAGTACCTCAGCAGGATAGAGGGTTCGCCTCCTAAGCGAAACGTCGCAGGTTCGACTCCTGTCTGGGACGCCACAAACTCCGCTGAAAGCCTTATTTTACAAGGTTTTCAGCGTTTTCTTATTTATGGCTTTCTATTTACGCTGAATACGAATTGTTTTCAATCAGTCATTTTTTATTCGATATTTTTTAAGACTTTTAAAGAAATAGGCTTGCTAACACTTTTTTATTTTTGAAGAAAAATCGCTGGTTTTTTTGAAATTTGCTAACACTTTTGAAATTCTATCTTTGAAGTGCCTGCTTTAAAAATTGCTCTTTCATTTCTGGCGATAAAGATTTAATCAACTCCAATAATGCCATATCACTATCTGTTACAGCGGTATCTTGCGTTGGATTGTTCGTATCATCATTAAGCGTAGAATAAAATTCTTTATCCATTTTTTGTGCATTGAAACGTCTGTCCTCGTCAATAATTTCTGAATAGACATCTGTAACCATTTCTGCTTCTGCATGACCAGTATCGCCTTGCACGGACTTAACATCTCCGTTTGTCATTTTGAGCTTGTAGCCCGTACTCAAATGACGTAGGCTGTGGAATACCACAACTTCATAATCGTTTTCTTCACAGAGCCTTTGAAACCTATCTCTAACAATACGGCTTTCTACGGGATTGCCATTATCTAACGCAATAACAAGGTTGTAATCATTGTAGGCACTTCCGAGAAATTCTTTTAACTCCTGCTGGTCTTTTTTATATTGCACCAATAGTTCTGCAACTGTTTTAGGTAACCAGACAACACGATTACTCGTTTCTGTTTTTGGCGTTTTCAAAACAAGCCTTGTGGTACAATGCGGTTTTTGCGTTGGGAAAATCTTCAAAATATCCTTTTCCTTTAATTTCTGCATAGCTTCTGCATTTACTCTTGAAAGCTCTTTGTTGATGATTACCTTTGCATTATTTGTAGCAATGGACTCTTCATCAATAATAACATCTTCCCATGTAAGTCCAGTAATTTCTCCAATTCGCATAGAGCAGGAAAAAGCTAAGTGCATACAAATGGAAAGTAAGTCATCTTCCGTGGCTTTTACCGCTTCTCGAAATGTTTGAATACTCCACACTTTTCGCCTAGTCTTTGGAATTTTTGGTAATGTAGCTAAAGACGCAGGGTTTCTTTTGTTTGTGTCAATATACTCCCAGCGGATAGCTTGATTTAAGGCACAGCGGATAATATCATGTATTTTCTTGATGTTTGCTGGTTGAACACAACGACCAGTTGCTTTTCTGTTTGCCCGTGGTACTTCTGGAACGCTCAATAAGTCATTGTAGTATTTTGATAGGCTTTTTGTAGTTATTTCATTCAGTTTCCAATCTCCGATAATCGGATTGATATAATTTTCAATACTGCCTACCTTACCACTAAATGTACTCGGCGACCATTTAGATGTGCCGTATAGATTAACAAAAATTTCTAGGAAATCACGCAATGTAATATCTTTGTCTACAACATCTAATTCTTTTTTGGAATTTTCAATCTGATGTGCAAATTGTTCCTCTAAGGGAACTATCACATATCCAAATTTCTCTTGATAGTATTCTATAAAGGCTTTTCGCTGTTTTGCTTCTTTTCTTGTTTCCAGCGTGTCCCATTTTTGCTTTCTTTCTCCTGCACTATCTAAGTACCAATAAATAACTGAAAAACTTGATTTTCTTTGTTTGATTGAAGCCATAATTTTCTCTCCTTATAGTTAAATTCCATTTAACCATTTATCGAAAGAAACCTTTGATACCCGTATGGCTTTACCAGCACGAACATAACTGAATTGACCGCTTTTTACCAATGAATAAGCTACTTTTTTGCTAATGTCCAGTTGTTCAGCAATTTCCTCTACTGTATAAGTCTTTTTTTCCTTTGTAGGAGATTGTGCATTTTGTGTATCACTTATCACTATTAAGACCCCTTTCATTTGTGACAGCAACAAAACACACTCGTCTAATAAGGTCATTATAACACACCTAAATAAAAAGAGTAGATAGATTTTGTTGCTGAAACTATCAATTATAAGCAGACAGACGGCTTTGGAATGCTCCGTTAGTATCTCAACTATTCCCATTCTTGTGGGCAGAACCGCACCATGCGGACGTATCATTATTCTGTGAGGATAGGTCGTGGCAAAACGACTTTTCCAACAGTCGCTCTCGGATCACTGTGTGGGTCGCTCGCTTTCTTTTGAAAAGGTCGTGGCGTACAGTCCCCGTGGCTCGCTATCTCACAAACGTATCTGTCTGCTTTATTCAGTTGTCAAAGAGCTGTGGCGAAAGCGTGTTGCTTTCATGTAAAAGCAGGGGCAGAGCAGGAAAGAGGGGGTTGAACAAATCATGCTCTGCGGTTACTGCTTGTTATTCTTCTGTTTCTAAAGGAATATCAAAGTCCAAAATCATTTTGATAAGTGCTTCTCTGATACGTCCTTTTAATTCCATGTCTACGACTATGCAGACATTACCATATTTGTCGTAGAACGGACGCAAACAACATTTTGATATGTACGGGTCATACAATG
>NZ_ATVU01000017.1:0-74734 GCF_000420885.1 Dorea sp. AGR2135
TTTCTGTGCAGATAGTAATTCTGTATAGACACTTCTCCACCGGTCTGATCTCCGGCTTTTCCTCCGGTGGTGGTGCCCTTCTCATTAATACGTGCACTTCCAATTCTTACTGCCATAATATCACTCCTATCAATAAGAGGACGATTACTCGCCCTCTACTTACACTGCTGTTTATACAACTGATTTACTCCGGTCGCTGCCAATCCACTCGCCATTCCGACCGCAATTGCATTAATCACATCTCCGGCCGGAAAATCCGGCATTGTGTAGAGTCCGGCAATGCCCAGAGCTCCGCCACATATAGCCATGATGACCGGAATCCATTTGTCCGGAATTTTCTCATAAGCCTTACAGCCAAGTCCAATCACGTAGCAGATTGCTACGATTCCTACTACTGTTCCTAATGTTGTGATATCCATACCTAATCCTCCTGATCATGCGCTTGCTTATTTATATGCTTCTCAATCTTGTCTATTGCCTCAGTTACTGGACCATTACACCCCTGCTCCTTAAGTCCTTTCAAGCAAGCGAGAATTCCATAAGTCAGCAAGCATTGTTCTGACTTTACTCTTTCAATTTCTACGTCCTGCTGATTCTGCTTTAAGTACCACTTGTACACCGCAAAAATAGCAGAAAAAATAACCACTACGGCTGTCAAAAGACTTCCGGCCATAATGATTGTGTTTACGTCTACATACACTCTATGTACCTCGATTCTTAAATTTTGCGTAAAATAAAAAGACCTCTAGGGTCTTGCTCTAATTTCCATGTGTTCACCTACTTTTTAGGCTCTGCTTTTCTTGTGCACGATACAGGAAAGTCATAAGGATAGTCGTAAGGATAATCTATTATCTCATTAATATCCACGGAAATAACATATTTTTCTCCAGTATTCACCGTGTTCTTGCTTAACTTCACATTTGTAATTTCAAGCATCAGATTACCTCCACTTCTATCCTTGCCTTTCTCGTCGAATCACCAACCACGTATGTGATTTCCAGCACATAGCACGCCTTGTTCTGTGGCGAGATTTTCACGTCAAGATAATGACCATCTATCTCACACTCTCCGCTCGCTTCCGCTTCCCCGTACCTGAGAAGACTGTAATGGGCGCTTAATATCGTGAATGGTTCATCGTTGGGACTTCTGATCAGAAGTTTTACGTGCTTATCTTCTCATAGAATGAATTTTACCTTATTCACAGCAACACCCCCTTCCATGATGACACGGATACACTGCCTCTACTTGAAAATCATCATTTTGCATGATGGCATCATATTCTTCCGGAACGACTTCGGCAAAATAATCAAACGCGACAAGCTGCGCGCATAGCGTAGTTGGCTCCACAATCAACAGTATCTTTGTACAAAACGCTACGTTTTCCGCATCGTCATAAGCTGTGACTTCAACCACATACATTCCATCTAAATCAAGAGGGACTGTGGTATTCCACAAGTCCCCCTCTGCACGCTCAAAGACAACTTCTTTTCCATCGACCTTACCGATTACTTTCGTAACCATACGGTACCTCCTTAGTCTACCACCTTAACAGAGATAACGAATGTCTTACCGCAATCAACTGGGTTAGGAGTAAGAGTAACTTTCTCAAATACCGGTGCGCCAGTATCAAGAGTAACCTTACGTGTTACAGTTGTAGTCTTGCCAGCCTTATCCGTTGCAACAACAGTAATTGTATTAGAACCATTAACAAGAGTGATTTCCTTGCTGAATGAACCATCAGAATTAACTGCAACGGATGCACCGTTTACTGTAACTGTGACAGGTTTAGATGTAACATCGTCTGTTTTACCAGATACAACCAGAGCTGCATCATTTGTGATAAGTTCATCTGCTGGATTTGTAAGAGTAAGTGTCGGTGGAATTGTATCAATTGTAAATGTGACTGTCTTAGCTGTTGCAGCGTTTCCATCAAAATCAGATGCTTCAATTGAAATAGTATGCGCGCCATCTGCCAATGCTGTTCCTGGAGTGTAGGAACACTCGTAACCACCGGTGACTGCTGTTTTTGTAAATGCAGTTGTAACTTTTGCGCCATCAACTTTGATAACGATTGTATCTGGATTAACCCCAGAGTCATCATCTGTCACCTTAAACCTAATAGCTGGAGTTGCGTTTGTAATATACGCGCCAGCGGTCGGGTATGTGAAAGCAAGTGTTGGTGCGACTTTTTCAAGGACGCGAAGTAACAGATTTGCTCCGAAAGTAGCATCACTTTGATTTATTGTAGTTGAGTTTCCGGCATCATCTGTAGCTATTACAGAGCCCCCATATTTATGACCATCTTGTGAGTAACTGGATTTGCTAGGCACCGGGACTGTTGCTTTATACTCTCCTGTAGATGCATCAAACGTCAGATCATATGTCTGACCATTAAATATATATTGTACTGTTTTTACTGCCATCTACGTTGCCCTCCTACTCTGTCGCTTCTGTAACAAGTTCACCCATTCCAGAATCTTCCAGAATCTCTTTTACCTTATCCTTTAAAAGTCTCGGTACCTGCTTATAAGTTTTCTTTCCTAACATAATCTGCTGTGCCCATAACATTGCCATCATTTCTTTACCTCCATTGTTTTGTAATAATATGAATAAGTTTGTTAATAGAGTTACCATTATTGATATACCAACTCTGACATTTCAAGAATGCATTCCTGGAACATATCAACAGTCTTTTTCAGTCCAGCATTCTCTGATGCTAAAGCCTCCATTTTTTCTGCTGGTGTCTCGCCAACTTTGTAGAGAATCACACCGGTAATTCCAGCCGTATACTTCACGATAGCGTCCATATTGGTGTAATTCTCATACTCCCCCAATGTGGACTCCCGTTCTGTCACGGTCATCTTCTTGGTTTTTGTCTGATCCTGGAACATGTTTTTCAAATTCGCTTCTGTATCAGAAATCGTTTTGATTAGTAGTCCTCCGTCTCCGCGAATTGTTGCAGACTGGACAACCAGTTCCGTTGCGTCATTGAAAATAATCTTCAATTGTTACTCCTTTCCAGGAGGAATACTTAATAAAATAGCAATAGCATAATTGAATCTGGTCATAATGATAATGGATATTATCGCAAATACGCTGATGGCACACTTGAAATGTGGGGAAGTAAACGTTTTGAGGATATAAATATGCAAACTCCAGATAATTGGAATTATTATTCTGGTGGAAAAGTTAATGTTCCCCTCCCAATGGAATCCAAAACCTGGGTTTCAGTTATAGCAACAGCAGCCGGATCATGTGCTCCTTGGATTTCAATTCCATTAAATGGGTTTGGAACAAAGTTATTTCAAGCATGGATATATTCTTCAAGCAAATCTGCAAGCGAAATAATAACGATTTTTTGGCGTTGCTTTGGAACATGGAAATAGTTTGCCTATCGCTGCTTCTGACTAAAATGCTTATGGATATATGTAAACCATTCTGTAATTAATACGAACACTACAGCTTAGCTTTTGTGAAAAATACTGATATAAGTGCCCTTGCCAATTTTCTACCCCTAAAAAGCGTGTATTCGTAGCTTCGTTATCACCGTTATATGTATTTATGCTGAGTCGGGTTAAATAATATGAATTACCAAAAATTTCTCTTAGCTTATCTTTGTCAAATAAGCGTGTATAATCTGTGCCTTGAACTTCTTTGATAATACTGCCAGATACAATTTTTATTTTCCCGTCACACAGGCTACATATCTGATATTCATTATCATTTTCTATGATGTGTATTGTTTTGCTATTTTATTAAGTACTCCTCCTTTCTTGCATTAATAAAGTTACATATATAAAAGCGCATAACAAAAGCACCCGACCATTGCCGAGTGTGAAGTGAGTGTGAATTGTGGTAAAAAAGCTATGCGCTTAAATATTTCTTGTGGTGATATTTCACGCTCTCCTGATCAACGCTGCAGTAGAGCATTGTCGTCTCAGTTTTAGCGTGTCCTGCCATGATAGAAGCTTCCTGTAACGGCATGCCTCTGTTAATGGCATTAGTAATGGACGTACCTCGAAATCTGTGTGGATGAGCCTTTTCGACTCTTGCACGTTCTCCGGTACGTCTTATCATATCTTCTATTCCAGCCTTCGATAGCCGATTGTGTGGACTCTTAAGTCCTACAAATAATGCCGGATTATTATCGGTTCTGCTCTGCAGGTATTCCTGCAGATACATGTTCGTGCGTTCATTTAGGTACACCGTCCTTTCTTTTCCGCCTTTTCCGTATACAATTAAATCCTTGGTGCTCCACCGGATATCATCAATATCAAGACTGGCAAGCTCCGACACTCTGACTGCTGTCGAATACAGAAATTCCATCATAGCCTTGTCCCGGATAGTTGCACAGCTTCTAAGCAACTGCTCACGTTCCGTATCTGTGAATGGACGCTTGACGCGTTTCTCCACCTTGATTGATTCCACCAGTACCATCGGATTTCGCCTTACCCGATCTCTGTCTCTGAGCCACACGAAAAAGCTACTGTATACTGCACGTACTCCCTTTAGCGTACTATTTTTCACTGCCCTGATATTCTTGT
The DNA here is from genome assembly GCF_000420885.1 of Dorea sp. AGR2135. Classification (NCBI taxonomy): domain Bacteria; kingdom Bacillati; phylum Bacillota; class Clostridia; order Lachnospirales; family Lachnospiraceae; genus Dorea; species Dorea sp. AGR2135. The sequence goes on from NZ_ATVU01000017.1 coordinate 4,545, forward strand.
AGGCTCTCAAGTAACTTGATATATCCCCGTCTGTTATGTCTGCCACTGCCTTATTGATGTATGATAACAATCTTGTCAGCTCATATCGATACCGATTAACCGTATCAGTACTCTTTCCCTCCAATGCCTTAGACATTAAGTAATCTTCCAGGTCAATCCTCCAGGAATCATCCACACATTGTACCTCTGTCTTTTGTGCGACGTCGCACCCAGCGAATACCATGTGCAGCACATTCTTAAGCTCCCAGAGTTCCTCGTCCTCCAAGACTGGTTGCATTCTCCTTAACACTTCCATGATTCGTTGTTCCATATCAATCTCCTTTTTGCTTATCGTAGCATGCAGGGAATTAATATGGCGCAACAATTCGTTGCTTAATAAAATAGCAAAAGTCCAAAGGTTTTTAAATCCTCTGATAGTGACTTTATATCATTCGTAGCTCCGTTTGACTGTATTGCAATCGTTTCTTTTTCGTGCGCAGGTTGGGGCATGAATGGAGAATTCCTTGAGTTTAAAATCAAAAACGATCAAAGCATATTACAAGAAATGTTCGTTCATACTGGCGCATGCTCTGGAAACAACAATGTATACATCCCATTAAATGCAAAGAGCGGTTTTTCTGGGTTAAAAAAAGGTAGCTCATACAGTTTTTCAAGGCAAAACTTATATAGTTCCTTTGGCATGAGCTGGAACCGTCAGTGGTCTGCGGTGTGCCTGCCGATTTGATTTACTCGTAAATAGCTAACAAAGTGACGGTCGTAGTGCCTCCAAGTCCGTCATAGTAATTCTGATTGACTCTAGCATAGACATATGTCCAATCCGAAGTGGCTTGAATAGCGGTTTTTCCGTAGACCAAGGCATTATTAGAATTAGCTGTTGCTCCACAGATGCAGTCTACAATTTTATTACCTTTTGTCATCAAAGCAGCGATTTCATTTGAGAAATCAACGAGGATATTCGTCTCTGATGGTACGGTTTTACGAAAGCACTTTACTTTCATATTGCTATTTAATTCAGCAATTTCTTTCTTCATAGCATCAATACTTGGGGCGACTTCAAACACTTTTTTGACTTCTGTAATATTAAGTCCATCAATAATAACTTGGTACATTGGCATGTCTGCCACATAATCACCAGCCTGAATATCTCCCTCTGTATATTCGGGAACTACCGGGTTTGATTCCGCCGGTGTTCCCTGGATAACTTTCAAGTCAAGACCTTCTGTTCTATTGTCTTGGTTCTTTTCGTATCTAGCAACAATCAAGTCAATACGCTTCATTCCCTGACTACCATTGATGATAGTAAGAGAGTCATATGTATTTTTCTTGATTGATGCTGTGCACCCTTGATGCATCAACACACCGTCTCTGATTTTAATTTCATTGTTGGAAGATACCTCTGCTGCCAACTGCATTCCAGTCTGCAGTACATAAGATCCTTCTCCCACAACTCCAATATTTACATCTCTATCCTGTTCTGATGTTACATGGGGCTTTCCTGTATATCCTGTAATTATTTCCATTATGTCTCTCCTTCCAGTTTATACACTACTTTTTCTTTCCCGGAGGATATTGTCCATATCTTTCGACCAATCGGTTTCTTCATGCTAATTCCGGTCAGATAATCTTTTCCTCCAACAATATCTCCTAGATCGATATTTCCTTCCAACTTAGTCATGGTCATGTTGTAAGACATACTTGACTTCTTGCTTTCCAGTTCCTTAATTCCATTCTTAATCAGGTCATCTCTTTCTGATCCGCTGCTATCATATATAGCCGCAATTTCCTCTGCTCCCTTAAAATATTGCTGAGTCTGCGAAATTGTACCGTTCTGATCAGCGTATAGATGTATAACCAACCTGTCCTTTAAATCCCCTTTTCCAAGACAAATCAGATGGTTGATTCCGCGCCGGTTATCGTCAGTTATGAAATTCATGTTATTATCATTGGTCAGCTCATACTCTGATGACAGATCGTTGATTGGAACAGCACTCACTTTCACATATCCGGCCATACCAACATCACCTTCTTGGTATCTGATATCCAGTCGATATCCTACTGATTTCAACATCTTAACCAGTCCAGCATGCAAGGTACAATACCGGTCAAATTGATAATTGTTCACTGTAACACCCGTATCTGCAGTAACGCCATAAAAGAGTCCAGGGTACTCAGCTTCAATCTTGGATTTTATGATTGAATTAAGTTCCCCAGATGCTGTTGCGTAATCTTGGCCACTTAATGGCTGTATAATCTTTTTGGTCATCATTCCACGCCAGGTATCTCCTTTTGCACGGATTACATTGGTGCTTGTATCGGTGCTGATTTCTCGGACAATTCCGCCATACTCAGTATCCGGTGAAAATACTCTAGTTCCATATCTAATAGACCCATCCCAATTCCAACGCTTAAGCTCAATCTCAAAATCATTAATACTGTCGGCTTCATCAGCTCCGACTTCGAAATCTATATTTGCACCCTGGACATAGCCGATCTGCCTTCCGTATTGATCTGTTTTGATGAGATCCATTCCGGTACACTCCTTTCTTTGTACACCACAATGTCAAAACCGAATTCTCCGCTCCAACTTATTAAGATATCTCCTGCCGGAATTTCTGCAAATATAGAATTACCGGTTGCTTTCTTGTAGAAAATGTTCTGCTCTGTACCATTAGCAAGTCTTTTTATGATTGTTTTTTTACGCGAATCAATAACAATATACTCATGTGCTTCAAGCGTATCGTATACTTGATAGACCCGCCCGGCAATGGTAATTCTTGGATTCGCACACGGGCCATAGATAGTCATCTGAAAATTGCTACTTCTGTAATGATCTACATACCAATGCTCTGTTCCGGATAATGGTTTTGAATAGTCGTATTGATAATCATATGGATAATCTAAAAAGTTATAAATTCCCCCCTTGTCCGCGCTATCCGGATAGAAGCTCTTAGATTCTTCCTCTGCCCACATAGGATATGGACAGTAGATACCGAGTTCCATGTCTGTCCAGCAGTTCCGGGTAGATGACACTTTGCTGGACATATCCTTAATATAGCAATCAATATAATAGTTTCCAAACCATATGCGCCCTGGAGTAAGATTTACAACGTCATACTCAAAGCAGTTTGTCAACTCGTCCATCTTGGCTTTGCGTTCTTCCAGTGGTCCACGGAATGTTAATGTGATTTGATATGTTTTTGGTTCTTTTTCAAACCCGTATACATCTGCTCCAATTTCCTGATCTGTAGTCATTGGTTTCCATTCATAATCGTGGAAGTAACCGGACGTTGGTCTCATCCGGTCACCCACAAGATTGTATTCTTTTCCATTAGAACATACATATTTGATTTCTATCATTCGAATACAACCCCCATATCTCTTAATGCTCGAATCAGCTCTCGTTCGCTTACATCTCCACTTGGTTTTCCATCTATAATCGCAATAATTGCTCTTAATAATGCAATTAAAGTATCAAGTCGACTTGTTGTCTCGTTTCCTAATGTTCTGGAGCTGTTTGCTGTTCCCTGTAAATCATAATTCAGATTTGTATTTGTAAATGGGCTTGTAGCAATGTCCTGTAATTTAGAAACCGCAGAAGAAATAGAAGGAAGCTCTCCTATAATTCCTTTTGCGAAACCAGTGTCAATCATCTCTCCGACATATATGCCCCAACGAGAAGGAGAATGGATTCCGAAGAACGACAGTACATTATCCTTAAAGCTTCCAAGCACTCCCTTGACAGCTTCCCACAACATATGTCCTGCATTTCTAAGTCCATTCGCAATTCCCTGGATAATATTGTGACCAATAGTCCCCCAATCAACATTTGAAAACGCGCTTCGAATTCCAGAAATAATTTGAGGAATCTGAGCTATAAGGCTCGGGATTGCTCGAATTAATCCAGCCGCCAACTTTCCAATAATCTCAATACCAGACTGCAGAACCTGCGGTAGATTCTGTCCGATTGTTGCCGTCATTTTTGCCACTGCTTGAGCTGCAGCTGTTGCAATCTGTGGAAGATTATTAATAATTCCATTAACTAGATTGAGGATTAGTTTTCCTCCTGCTGCTAATACAAGTGGTAATGCCGACCATATCGCATTTTCAAAATTAGCCATCAGTGTTGCTGCCATCGAAATTAATTGAGGAATATTCTGCAATATTCCATTTACAATATTAGTTACGATTTCAACACCTTGTTGTAATAGCCCTGGAAGATTTGCTTGGATTGCAGTTGTAATCTGTAGCAGCATTCCGTTTGCCATTTCGTATAGCTGTGGCAATGTGGTTTGGACTTGTGTTGCAATCTCTGGCACAAATTGCATTAATGCAGTTGCCAACTGTGGTGTAGCAGTCTGTATAAATGTTACTAACGCCCCCGGAAGTGCAGAAATTACATTCCATACTGCAGGAAGTAAATTCCCAACAAGAAAAGTTGTCATCGTCTCTGCCAGTGCTGACAAAGCTGGTTTTATGTCCATTCCAAGAGCAATTTGACCCATAACATTTTGCGCTGTGGCCTTCATGGAGGCGAAAGAACCGGATATGGTTGTTGCCGCTTCCTTAGCTGTTGTTCCGGTAATATCCAACTGCCCTTGAATTACATGAATAGCCGAATATACATCCGACAAATTGTTGATGTCGTACTTTACACCCGTAATTTTTTGAGCATCAGCAAGCAGGCGCTCCATCTCTGTCTTAGTACCACCATAGCCTAATTTCAAGTTGTCCAACATGGTATAATTTTGTTTTGCAAAACCTTGATAGGCATTCTTGATATCTTCCATGTTGGTTCCCATTTTATTGGCATTATCAGACATGTCAGTCATTGCCATATCGGCTACGTCAGCCGCTTTAGATGTATCATTACTAAGGCTGGACAGGAGGCTTGCTGAGAAGCTTGTGGTTAATTCCATGTAATCATTAGCACTCATTCCAGCTGTTCTGTAAGCATTTGCAGCATTTGCCTTAACCTTATCAGCACTATCCTTAAATAGTGTCTCAATTCCACCAAGGCTTTGCTCAAGATTTGCTCCCTCACTGATTGCTGTTCCTAGCGCTTTTCCAATTGCTGCAGTAGCAATAATTCCTTTTAACTTTCCGACTAATTTACTTCCAAATGAAGCCCCCGCCGGTTCTGCCTCTGGGTCTATTGCCTGTTGAATTTTTCCACTGATTCCCTGTGCAGACGGAATAATCTGCACATATGCTTTTGCAAGTTCTGTAGCCACTACTTCTCACCTCCTGTCAGTCGTCTCCACTCATCGTCGAAATCTTGTCCTGTATCAAACGTTTCGATTACGCTTTCTGTAGTTTTCTTTTCTCCTATCAGCGCCTCTACCAATGATTTTGGACGATTAATCCCTTTTGCACCGTCTGAGCTATTTAACCAGGCGATTGCCCGCGTATTATCAGCAACCAGTGCTAACAATGTTTGATCTGTTGTAAGTTTTGAATCAGATATTCTCATTCCGATTCTTGAATCCGGCCTCAACCCACACGCAAAAATCCCCACCGTTCGTAGCGGTAGGGACTTATAGTCATAAATGCGATATGTTTCTGCAAAATCACAAATCAACGCCTCTTCATCTACGTTGATCATGTGGGCGAGGGCTAAGAGTTTTTTACTTGAGATCCTTTGAATATTTGGATAATTTCTTCAATCATTTTTGAAGCTGGAACTCTTCCATTTTCCTTTCTTACGTGGTCCTTAAGTGCTTCTATTTGTGCATCTCCAAGGAGTTGTCTGGCAGTCCCTGTAATCTTAGAGACATCTCCATTATCAATGTCGCACAGGTTTTCCAATAATTCATAATCATCTAGAGCATCTGGCGGTAAAGTGTACCGAAACCCGCTTTCTGTTGTTCCTGTAATTGCTGCCACTTCATTTTTTTCTGTATTCATCTTACTTCCCTTTCTTTACGATATACTCATAGTGAGTCTGTCCGCTTGAATCTGGTGTAGCCTTGAGTGTTGTCTCATATCCAATAGCTTCGCTGTCTTTATAGACAATATCTGCTACCTCTGTAACTGCTGCCGATGGAATCACAATTCGTTTTAGCGCTTTCTTCAAAATCATGTCAATTACCCAGGCGCACGCTTCCGCCTCGCTATTATTAGCTTTTACTGTGATCCCTTCTTCTAATGTTCCAGTTACATTTTCGTCTCCATATACAGCCTTTAAAACTTCGATATTTGTGATTTCGAGCAACTTATATTTAAAACTGTCTTCTTTGCTTGTTTGCAAATCTAGAACGGTGTCGCCGCCCCACGCCTTCACGTTATCCGTCTCAGGGCTATTAGAATTCGTGATTCCATCTTCTGAACAGTACCCCAGTTCCTTAAACGCTGCATTCAGTTCCGTTTTTGCATCGGTTGGAAGTTCGGTTCCTAATGGTGCTCGATAGATTGCTCCACCAATTTTGGGCTTTCCTGCACTTACATATTCTGTGTTCATCTTATCCCTCCTAATAATGGACGATATCATATACTGCCTGATACCGATATTTTTTTCTGGCAGTATCGGTATAGTTGTAATCTGTATTAAGCTCACATCTGCTGATATCGTCCAATTCGATTATTTTTCCCATTGCTGCTTTTACCCGCTCGTTGAGCGATGCCGCCCCGTACAGGGACGTAGAATAAGACTGGATAGCCAGAGTTGCCCGTTTGATATGGTCTTCTCCTCCAGATCCAGTCTTTTCAATCAATACATATTCATTTCCGAGATTATCCTCTTCTTCCAATCTAACCGGTATCCCTAGACTGGACTGCAGATAATCCTTAACGATTTTTTCCACCATGTTTTCCAACCGCCTTCAATACTCCGTTATTACCATCATCTCCACATACCTTTACAACTGCTCTTGTCTGTGCTACATATGCTTCTGTATCTGATGCACTGGCTATCTTATTCGCATGTTCCACAAGGATTGCCTGCATTTCCGGTGACTGCATTAACTCTCTAACACCAGCACGGTTCAAAACAATCTTCGTCTTACCCATATAATGCCACCTGCCATTTTTGATTCCATTCTAACGGGATATTCTCTTCAATGCCTTGTTGTGGGAACCCAATCACTTGCCAAGACATTCCGAAGAAATCCACCCGGCAATCCTGCCAAGTGTGATTGTCTCCTTTCGGAATTGCAATATTGTATACCGCTTTCTTTCCGGTCAGATTTAATGTATCCAGAATCTCCGTGGTCGATGCCGGAGCTACAAGCACATTCTCAATTGTCACTGGTATCTCTCGGTATAACGGGTGCTCAAATTCATCTTTTCCAATTACTGTCTTCTCATACAGTATTACTGGAATTCCCTTGATCATCGATGCCATAAATATCCATCACCCCAACTCTCTGTCTTCTAAGACCTAGTCTGGATAACTCGGATTTCTTAATGAATAAACCTCCTCCAGGAATCAGATATGTTCCTGTCACTGAATAGCCCAGCGCTGATTGAGACATCTGTGTCATTGGCTCTGTGTCTGTCGATGTCATAAGTGTACGCGCTACCACGTCAACAGTCACAGATTTCGCAACATTCCGCAACGCCTCATTCTGTTCAACCATATTATCCAAATCTTTTCCAACCTTGTTGGCTTCATATCTTAGAGAATCCGAGACAACTGTCAGAAGCTTCTCCGCCTTGCTGTACTCGGATTCCTTAAGTTCACGCCACAGGATAGATATATCTTCTAGTGTAGCGAATGGATCCATTATTCTGTGCCCTCTTGTGCATCGTCTTCGGAATCGCCTTCCGCTTTGTTAGCCTTCTGCTTTTTGGATGGCGTTCTTTTCTCCTCGGATTCTTTGCCGGTAAAAGGTTTCCAGTTTTCGCCGGAAACCTTTGTACTTGTCTCAATAATTGCGCCCGTTTTTGTATTTTTATACTTCATACTATGCCTCCTTAATTCTTGCAAACCATTCTGGCACCAAGATTCCCCATCCCAGATATACTTCTGCACGTATATAGATCTGACCATATCCTTTTAAGTCTTTTCCTGAGTTGTCCGGATCACCATACTGAATAATTTCCATAGGAATTTCCTTTGAATATCCCCATTTAACCGCTCCCTGAAAGTCTCCAATAATACCGTGGTCTTTCGTTGTTCCGCTAGATACAGTTTTGTTGACGCTTGTCGGGGTTCCATTAAATGTTGCAGGTGATGCTCCAAATGCAAATTCCGGATACTGCTTGATTCCATTCGCTTTGACTTTTGCCATCGCTGATCCGAACGTCTTCGAAAGCGCGAGTCCTGTTACATCTCCTTCAGAACCATCTACTACCGCAATCGCATCTTCCAGATTTGCATCCGGTGTTGCTGACGCATAATCTACAGTTTGCGTAACTTTCGCATCAAAATGATTGTCTCCAATTACAGCAGATGCTGTTCCCGTTCTTGGGTTAATACCATGCATAGCTGCAAGGTCAAGTCCTTTCGCTACTTTCTTCGCAAATCCATCATTAAACGCTGTTAAAATATCCAACTGCTCTTCTTCTGTAGCAATCATAAATTCATCAGAGATTCTTGCACCATATTCAAACTTAACCGGTACAATTTTAACTGGTGCGATAGCAATACCGCCTTCGGTTTTCTTTCCATTCTCTGCGACAATATCAATTTCATTGTCCATAGAAAAAGTCATTTCTTTCAATCCATTGAATGGGATCGGTGTCTGACCACATAATGCAGCCAGTGCTGACTTTCCTTTTACTTTTGTAATAAGATCTTTGACCAGCGTAGGGTCAAACATTGTTCCTTTTGATGTTGCCATATTTTTTTATTCTCCTTTCAAACTAGCCAGCATGCCTTTCATTGCTGTCTTTTTGTCATCAATTTTTTGTGGATCTCCTCCTGCAAGTGGAGGAACATCTTTTTTTCTCAAGAATTTTGCCATTGTCTCAGCATCTTTCTTGATTTCCTCTTCATCAGATCCACTTAATCTACCTGCAAGTTCATATGGGATTCCATTTTCATGCGCAATTCTCATCTTGAGAGAACTGGTCTCGTATCCCTTGATCTTGCCCTGTGCCTCTTCAAGCTGTTTCTTGTATCCGAGGTTCTTTTCTCCATCACCGTTGATTTCCTTGTTCAACGCTGCAATCTGCTGTTCAAAACCATCAGATTTTGCTTTTAGAGCATCATAATCTTCTGCTTTTTTCTTGTAACCATCAAAGCCTTCATATTTTGCTTTCACTCCCGCAATGCGCTCTCCGATTACTTTATCAAGCTGCTCCTGTGTTGTAATTGGTGTAAATTCTGCCATTTTGTTACTCCTTTCTCCATTAACCGCTGGGTTGCGTAATATGTAAAAAGGCACCCTAAGGTGTCTCTTAACAACTAACTCTTTGTTTTCTTTTCTTCGTTTTCGTTTCACTGCACGCCCAGTATGCAAGTATGATACTGTCAAGCAACGCAATCTCCATCTCTTCTTTCATTGCCTTGTAGCCAAATCCACCATTAGTTCCTATTGTTCTTTTTTCACAGTTGCTTACTACCTGTACTAATGATGGCTGCCCGGAATGGATAATATTTTTTTGATATAGCCCTTGTTCAAACGAGGCATTCGCGGCAATGATTTCCTTCACTGTCGGAAGGTGTGAATTTTTTAAACCACAATCTTTCATTTCATTTTCCATTAACTGCTGTCCTGATGCTCCATCTATAATCACCTTTCTCGCTTTCCAGTTTTTCAAATATGCTAGTATCCATGTATCACCTGCACGTACTTCACGACAATCGATGCACTCTAAAAATATCTTTCCATCTTTCGTTTTAGACGCAACTCCCATTGCCGCATTCCCATCTTTGCTGTATTTGATTCCTACAAAAAGATCTCCTGTAAGCTCCGGCGGGATATCAGTTTTTAATTCATTCCATTCTGTTGCGCTGATAGCTGATTTCTGATTATAGCGAATCCATAATCCTAATCGCTGGATATTGAAATCGATCGGATCTGAACCAATCTCATCAGTTACAGATCTTTCCGTGAATACTGTTCCAAGAGATGGATTTGTCTCATACCAGGCGTCTATATCTCTTATATCTGTCTGCTCCGGCACGGACCATTCTGCCCACCCAGAGTTAACCGTTTGTCCTTCCAAGGTTGCCTTACGGAATTTTGTAAAAACCGTTCCGGAGCTTACAGGAGTTGGTGGTGTTCCGCAAAATATTGTCTGAGGATTCTTACTATCTGTAACGACATATTTTAACGCGCTCTCCTGATCATCTTGGTACTCTTGTGCCTCATCAATAATCAGTAAATCAAATCCCTCTCCCAGACCACCTTTTGATGTTCTGGTTCGAAATTCGATAATTCCACCTCCAGCAACTTCCAAATGTTCTTTTCCAAATGCCTTATATGAAGAAACGACCTCGATATTTGCTTTCTTTAGCAAATTCGAAAGTCGTTCCCATGCGCTATGTGTAGTTGTTGTTCTATGTGCTGTATGTAGGATTCTTTCGCCTTTCTTTAGCCCATACATCTCCCTTATTGCAACAATTTCATTCTTTCCATTACGCCTTGGGACTGAATACCCGAATTTGGTATGTACCCATAACCCCTCTTCGTTTACGGCCAAAATGTCTGACAGTAGAAGCTCCTGCCACTCCTGTGCAGTTCTTCCTGTCGAATTGTAAATGTCTATTGCTTCAGCTCCATATGTTGAAGAATAAGGCAGCACGACAGATTGCGTCGGGGTCTGCCGCCCCTTCCTTACTTCTCCCATGTAGCCTCCTCAAAAATATAAGCCGTCAGAACAATCTGGCAGCTTATTTAATCTCTATTATATCTTTTATTTCATCTAGCGGAATTCCATAAAATACTTTCCCGGCATCTAGTTCTATTTCTTCTCTTCCAGACGATGTGTCGTATTCTGACACTGTATTGGTGAATATCCCTTTTATACGATTTCCGTCTATATCTGTCACAATAATTTTTTTGTGCAAAAATCTTTTTACTTCATCATATGTCATGTTTTTCACCTCTTTTTGCTCGGGTAATCATATTTCATTTTCAATTTCTTTTATCATTTCATTGAACATCTCTTCAAGTGTATAATCATCGAGATAATATGATTGTCCATCATCAGCCATGTGTGTTTTGGCTTTTTCCTCATTATCTGCGAATTCAATTACGAGACGTTTTTTTTCTATAATATCAATATGTATGGCTACTTGATTCGGTAAAATAAACCAATCTTCATTATTGATTTTACGTTCTTCATATATTTTTCTCAATCTGTTTTCAATATATTCAACGCTTTCTCTCGTCTTAGTCATTTATCTCATCTCCATTCAGATTATAGCGCTTTGTCCCTGTTCTTCCACTTGATGTTTTATAATAGGCTTCTCCATGATGGCTATTGGTTTCAGGATGATATTGTAAATATCCGTCCCCATCATAAGAGACTCGAAATCCACCGCCTTCTTCAAATGGTATGCCTTTTAAGCTCCCTCTTCCTAATGGTTTAACTTCATATCCGGCTTTCTCCAATGCTTTTTTCAATCCTTCCGGTGTATATGCCTGAAACATCTTTGGGTGTTCAGCTATCCTGATTGCTAATTCATTTTTTTCTCTTGCTTTTCTTTTCTCTATTTTATCAGATTCTTTTTCGTATTTCCATTCTTTTGTCCATACATTTTGCTTTTTACCGTCTCCCGGATAATACTCAACAATGCAATCACAATTATCATGTCTCCGAAACACATCTTTAGGAACATCTGGATATACATATGTTCCAGCTACCTGATTACACCATTCGCAACAATGTCCGGAGGATCTCCGTATGATCCTTGGTCTCAATCCAGCTTTTGCATGAAAATCTGCATTTTTTTGAACAGTATCGTCCATTGCTTTCTGAACCAAATTCCGTACAGGTGCATCGAGAATCCATTTCACATCATCAAAATATTCCTCACTTGAAATCCGATTTACAATACCATTTATATTATCCTGTTGGATTTGTGCTCTTATTGTTTTAATTCCAATGCCTGCTGCTTCGTTCATGATCTGCTGTACAATAGCTGCATTATCTGCCGCCATCTCATAAGCTTCCCTCAACGTCGGATCCAATACTCTGGAAGCAATGTTATAATACATCTTTCCATCTGGCAATATATCAGATGATAAGTTGTCCGAATATGATTGCGCTAAGATTTTCCCAATCTCTTGTGCCACCTCGTTTGCTTGGCTGTATGAAGTCTTACCTCTCTGTGCCTGTTTTTTGAAGTTTTTAATGATGCTGCTCTTTTCAATATCATGATAGAATTGTTTCTGTATCTTCTCCAAAAGTCCTGGTGTGATGTCCTCCATAGGCTACACCTCCGGAGTTACTGGCAGATTGCTCATGTTAATTCCAGTTAAATCTCTTAAGTTATCTGCATTGAAATATCCTGGCACTGCCTGGTTAATCTTAATTGCTCCATCTCCAATATTGGACAGCATTGCTGCATCTGGTTCAAACACTGGTTCCCAGATTGGCGTCGTCATATATACCTGATTACGGTAATATTGATAATCATCACGTAGACATACAGCTAGATAGCCAGCATTCAGGAATCCACTGCCAAACGCTCGCTGTGCTTTTCTTGCTGTCAGTCTCAGATTCTCGTGTGATGCCTTGATTGCTTCCTGGCTAGCCGGATTCTCCGTTGCAAATCCTAAGTCATCAAGGGTCAATCCGGTCTCTCCGGCAAACAACGCGGCGAACATTTTAAGTTGATCTAAATGTGGTGCCATAGACTGCTGCTGGAATTGTCCTAAAGTCGGCGAATCTCCCTCCTCGTCTTTATCAAATTGCAATAAGCTCGATACAGTAGCTTTCCACTTATCCATCTGTTCTGCGTCCGGATCCAGACCAACTACATATTTTTGCGGAAATGAATAAAACTCTGCAGTTATCTCAGATCGCTTCAAAGTTCTCATTGCTGATTCTGTAATTGACATACATGCCCGGCTGATTCTAGAATGACCAAATGCTCTCTTTGCATCCGGTCGGAATATGATTGGCACCAGTAGCGGTGCTGGTGCGTTATCATCAAAAATCTGAACAAGTACTCCGTTTCTGTAGATTACTGTCCACCCTTCTACAAAATAAGCCTCTACGGTCACTTTTCCATTGTCATCGCGTTCCAGTACTGCATAGCCTTCCGTGAGCAGATTTGTAATTGGATTGATAATTCCAGTCGCATTTGCTCCATCAATTACCTGTAATCTCGGGAAGTCATCTTCACCTTTTGAGATGTAGATGAAACAACAGGAAGAAATCAATGCCGACAGTACCGCGGAATCATATAATATATCCGGATTATTCATTCGAAATATCCCTGTCATGTCAAAATTGTCATCGCGAAACCCACGGAACACTAGCCTGTCCGCAATCGAATCTACGGCCTTTGCATTCCATCCAAGTACTGCTTGTAACCATTGCAGGCTAGGTGGTGTGGCAATTCCCATGTCCCGTGCTATATTTTTCATTTCATAGAATTTATACCGTCTTAATACTCGGCTTCTCTTTCGATTCAGCTTTTTCCTTAGGTAATCTATGCCCCTGTAATCTGCCATTTATTGCTCCTTTCCACGCCATTTTCTCTCAGCGTGTGTTTTTTTTCGCAGTGACGGTGTGAAGTCCGCGCGCACCCGCGGTGGGGGAGGTATGCCCCCTATCCGTCAAGATTATTTAGGTCTATAATTACTCCAATCAAATGTATGAGGAAGTACCCTGTTTCCAATTGATTCTTCTTGTTTTCCTCCGCCTCTACTGTCTATCAGCTTGTCGCTCTTCTGTCTGTTACAGGTCCAATGTGCAAGCTGCATATTATCTAGGTCAGATGGGTGTCCGCCTTTCGCAATCGGAATAATATGATCTATACATGGTGACAACGGATGCGGATACTTGAGCGAGAAGTCCACAGGCTTGCCACATATTCCACACACAGTCTGGGTTGCATAAATCTTTTTCTTATTCTTTTCAAAGGCTCCGCGGTGGGTGCCATCTTTATCTGGTCTATTTCTCTTCAATTCTACTTTCTCCTTGCATACAAATGGCAGCAATCAATTGACTGCTGCCATCATCGTCTTCTCTTTATTATAAACATCTACTACTTCTTTTTTATCCTGCACAACAAAAGAACAGCCTGTTGCCAAGCCGTTCCTTCTAGGACTGTATACACCTTGTAAGGGGATTGTGAAACCATAATGAAATCTGTTTTTCCACTAAGTTCATTATAACAATAACACATCTAAAATATGAATGTTATGAATCTTTCATGTCTGCATTTATTACCTTGGATACCATTGATTGGGTATATCCTAAACTCTCGCCAGCTTCTTTCTGTGTCATTCCGTCCAGATACACCATTTCAAATATCTCTTTCTTCATGCCGACAGGTAACTGCTCTATGTACTTCTCCACTTCTTCATTCTCCTGCTCCAATCTACCAAGATCTTCCCGCTTCTCTCTGATGCGCTCTTTTAACCTGGTTGCTTCTTTTGGCTCTTCCATTACTACTTTCACATGCTGCTCAATGTAAGGAAATTCATCACCAGACTTCGTAACCTTTCCAGGTACTACCGGAACATTATCCAACTGCTCCACTAATTTGTCGATTGTTTTCTTGATCCCGGCTATTCTTCTTTTGTTGGATTTATATTTTTTCAACTGCTTTCTATCCATCATTATATCCCACCTGTTCCTGAACAGCTCTCATAATCTTTTCTCCGTCCAGATTACAATATGTTCCAATATCATTCCGGAAGAATCGTTCGCAATCAGCTTTACTCCATAATGCCTGCTGGTCATTCGAATGTCTTTTCAATCGTTTTAATGCACTGCGATAATCTTCTACAGCTAACTTCACGATTGCAAATGTCAGCTGGTCATAACTTTCCATGTACGCCAACGGCTTTCACCTCCTCCGCTTTATGCTGCTGTCTCCATTTTATATTTCTGGAACAACTCTGCTTTTTCTGTGTGATACCGAATCAGTTCATTGACTGCTGCCCGCTGTGCCTCTTCTACCTGATGCGAATTATAAACCTTCAGACCAATACACCACTCTTCACCACCTTCAAATAATTTCCATTCCCAGTTAATATAGGCAATGTATGCTATCTTTTTTCCTTCCTCTACCAGATTTATCTGATTCATGTTTTCCCGAATCCATTTCACATCATCGCCTCCATGTCCTCTGCACGTCCTTCCCAAAGGTTTGCCTTTTCCTTGCAGTAGTCTATAATGGTCTCGACTGCTGCCATCTCTACTGGTTCTATATCCAGCTTTCCAAATCCTTCCATGGAATCCAGATAGGCATATCCACTCCCTCCTGTATACCTATAATACAATTTCCAGTTCAAGAATCTCTCGTCCCAAAGTAATATTGCAATTACTTCGTCCTCTTCTTCATCATGTAATTCAAGACGTTCGTCCGATTTAATGGTCCACATTTCTTTCTGAGCCTCCTTGCTTCAATCATCTTATTTTGGTCATCTCTGTGATAATCTGCATAGACCTTCCGACAGTTGTTCTTGTATTTGTTCTTATTTTCTGGAATATTGTTATTCATTACCATCAACTCCTTTCGCTATATGCAATCCATAATGCTATAAAATATAAAATGCTTACAATCGAATCGCACTCTCTATCCCACTGTAGTTCTCCAAACTGCTTATACTCATACACATACCATACTGCTGTAATTGCCAGTGATATAAGTACCGCATAAATGAATATCAAGATGTTCTTTGCACCATGTCTCTATTTCTTCGTTAAGTTTATTTCTCTGCTCGATTTTGTCTACTATTTCTTTTGGAATTTTACTCATAGCTGTCTATCGCCTCCTTATAACTTTCAGCAAGTCTTCCACTCCCTGAATGTATCCTTCGTGGTATTTGTTAACTTCTTTTATTTGCTGATTGCATCTTCTACCAGCTTCACTCTGTAACCTGTTTGCCTGTTCTTCTATTTCGTCATATTCTTTCTTGTCCATTGCAGCCTCCTAAATCTTCGTCAATCTTTCTCCTACTACTGCCTTATCGCACACTTCCACATCACAACCACGTTCCCTACCGGTATGGATACAGTAATCACAACCACCTGCATCACTGTGGCGATACTGGCATGTTCTGCATTTATGACGGTCAGAGTTATCTCCGGTCATATCTGCCTCATCATGCTCTCGCTTCCGTTTTGCATGCATATATACTGTTCCATAAGGAATGCCTGTTCTTTCTGCAATTTCTTTATAGCTCAATCCCTGATCTAGAAACATCCAGATTACTTCCTGTTTTTCTGCCGGAGTCATCTACTTCTCTCCCTTCTGAATCCACTTCAAAAACTCTACAAGCTCAGATTCGCTGTTTGGATATTTTGTGTAGCAATCATGTATTGTCCATTTTGTCTGACCATTTTTCCCACGTGGGACTTTTGGTCCATTAATCAAATGCAGATAGGATACATAGTCTGTATACTTGCTTTCGTATTCTTCAGCAATGAGTCTTGCTCCATTTTCAAAATCATATTTGTAGTAGGTACAGCCGATATGTTCATCTGTGTACCAGACTCCCCAGTCTCTATGATTTCTCAGCCACTCTTTTCTTTGGTCATTGTTTCGGAATATTGGCAGCTCTGGCTGTTCCGGTTCTTCCGGAGGATTCAAGAGCATGTCCAAATCATGAATATATCCGGCCAGTGCTGCAACTAATATCTTCTGCTTCCGGACTCTGATATCATTTTGACTGAATTCTTTTTCAGCCATCTCCAGATACATCCGGGCTTTCAGATTCTCTTCCCTTGCAATATCGATATCGGTTTTCTCAGATACTTCTTCGTACAACTCTGGCTCTGATGGAGCATCAACAATTGCAATACCTTCCGGCTGTTCCACAATGACCGGTTCATTTTCTTCCGAAATCTCCTGATAATCCTCCACAGGCTCTGTTACTTCTTCCATTATGTCCTGAGGAATTTCAATTCCCACATTTTTCTCTTTGGGAATCTCTTCATCATGCTCATGCAATTTCTTGTAATGATTCCAGCAAGCTGCGCATTCTCTCCAGCCTTGCAACTGATCCTCGTCTGAGGTTCCCCAGTTCTCTCTCGGACAACTTGTCTGTCCTGGAGGACAGCTTGACTGTTCTGGTTTGCAATCTGTATTTTCCGATTGTGCGACGTCGCACACTTCCTCACTCGGCTGTTCTTCAATCTTCTGCTGTGCCTCTTCTATTGCGACTACATTCCACATGGACTGTATGGCTGCTGCCAGGTAGAACCAGTCGTAGTCACCCAGATAGTCACAATTTACCGAAAAAACCTGGATATAATCATCAAAGAGATTAATAAATGCTGATTTTTCTCTAATTTCAAAATAATGGGTTCTGCTTCTCCCTTCACAGAATTCCTGTCTGATCAGTATAGGACTTGTAGTCACATCCATAACTCTGTTCTGATAGTTCTCCAGGAACCAATTCTTGCGAAGTTTTATAAATCCTCTTGCAAATGCATTTAAGTATTCCCATACTTCTTCTGTCGGCTTCTGCAGTTCTACTTTTGTCTCTTCTGTCTGCTGTTCTTCTTGCTCCGGCAAAACTTCTGGAAAATCTTCCACGCTCATCTGACCGGGAAGTTGCTCTTCGGGTTCCAGATCCGGTGTTCGAATCTCTCTGATTTCCCGGACTGTCATTTCCGGGGTCACTTCTTCCAACTGCTCACTGTCCAGATATAACATTTCCTGGAGCTGGCTCTTACCGAAATCCTTATAACCGCTATCCAGGAATGGGCTATATCCTCCCTGGGAGAACTTCTCATTCATCTGCATCCAGCGGATTGCTGTAGATCTCTTAATGCCGTACTGGTCTTCGGCAAATTCGTAAACACTTGCATATCCGTCTTTCCGGAAGCCTTCCGACTCTTTGATCTGCCTGAGATAGAATCCGATTCCGATAAAGTTCTGTGTCATGCCCTGCAGCTTGTTCCGGATAATCTCTTTTGCTTCCCGATAATCAATATTCAGATACCACTCTTCCTTTTTCTCAATCTCACTCATTGTTTCCTCCTAGCATCTGTAGCTCCAATGCGTTCATGTCATAATCACGACCGGTATAATTGTTGAATTTTGATTTCTGAGGTTTCCGGCTCTTCGTTTTCTTCTCAGTATCCTCAAAACCTTTCGTTCCCCATGAAGTCGCTTTCTTTACAATGGTCAATTGCTTTCCCGGATCGCTCGTTAATGACACAAGTTCTTCTCTGAGAGCCTCCACCTGTTCCGGAATGATGGATCCATAATTATTTTCACGGACAAGCAGGTACAATTGAAAAGCCTGTTCCACTTCCGGCTGAAACGCTATATATATTTTTTTATTTACTTTACTTTCCTTTATAGGGGGCAAATCATTATCTGT
Source organism: Dorea sp. AGR2135 (assembly GCF_000420885.1). Classification (NCBI taxonomy): domain Bacteria; kingdom Bacillati; phylum Bacillota; class Clostridia; order Lachnospirales; family Lachnospiraceae; genus Dorea; species Dorea sp. AGR2135. The sequence goes on from NZ_ATVU01000017.1 coordinate 22,949, forward strand.
ACCCTGCAAATGGTCATTTGTCGGTTGCACATTTGAAAAAAGGCTGACTTTAACTAAGCCTTTGCATTCTTCGGGTTTCAAAAGCCAATATTCACTATATACAGTTTTATTCCGTCGTTCTGACAATACCGTCCAGAAACGCCGTTGGATACCTCTACTGGTAAGCACTCCCCACTCATCAAATAACCTCTTATCAAAGAGATCCACCTGCAAGCAGTAGTCCACAGTTTCTTTCACTGTACCGGAACTGATGCCGCCGCCCATCTTCCTTGCAGTCGTTGCACAGTCGTCATAGCCCCATTCATAGAAATATCCATTTACCTTGTACGCTCTCTGACATAAAAAGAAATATATCCCGAAGCCTTTCCAGCCTTTTGCGTCCAAGAGCTTGTCTATCTTCTTGTCTCCGTCAAATATATCAACCGACCAACCAGCGTAATCTATCCCCTGTTTTGGTCGTCCTGACACTTTTTATTCTCCTTTTCTCCCTGCACTGCCCGTACAGGGAGTTATTCGTGATACAATAAAAACCTAAGGTGCTGTTACCTACGCGATCACAGTAATGTGATGCTCCTTTAATTCTTCTGCAAGTTCAAACTCCAGATATTCCTTAATCTTCTTCATGGTCACATTCTTCCACAGTCCGCCGTCAGCTTCCACCAGCTTGAATGCCGGTCCTCTCTCGCTGTCCTTGATACGGAACACATAAGAACTCTCTGGCTGCTCAATTTCTGCAAATGTGCGGTATGGTCTGAGCTTGACCGGATTCGGCACAATCACATCTGCCAGTTCCACACCTGATTTGATGGTTGTCTTCTGAGATACGCCATCATCGGAATAATTAGCCGTTGTTCCGGATTTGATATTACCGGCGACCTGCATGATCGTAGTCAGGTCTTCTGTCTCCACAAAGTTCGCCTGCAGCTCAATCAGAAAACGCTCCTGGTCATAATAATCATCAAACCGGAATTCATTCACAATTGCGCCTGCTGCCATCAATGACTCTCTGTTCCTCTCGTCAATAAGTCCTGAGAACAGAAGGACCTTTGTTGGACTCACTACATGAAGAATGGAAGATTCTCTTAACTCTTCCGGCTTTCCTTTAATGTAGTCCACTAATGCTGTTAATGTATTTACAGAAAGATAACTTGCCATCGGGAATCTGTGATATCTGGTGAGATCCTTGGTACAATACGTCTCACCATTAATCTCCAATAACTTCGGCTCCATGCTCTCTGCCTTCAGACCTGTAATATACTGTAATGCTTCTTTTAATCCTTCCATCATCTTAAGTCCTCCTTATGCTTCTCTCTTTCTAAGATCTACTACTTTGCTGCCTTTTTCCATGATTTCGCCTGTCTCTGTATCCACGGTCTTACCCTCGACCTTTACAGTTGCTTCAGGCATTTTACTTCCGATTTCTGCCACATCAATTGCTCCGCTCGTCAGATCCTGCTGAACGCCCAGTGCTGTTACAGCTCCAAGCGCCGGTGCGAGTGTTGGCTTCGAATTCACATTAGTCGTGATAAAGTTCCTCTGCTCATTTGGCTTGAACTCAATCGTGACAGTGATCTTTCGCTTGGCTTTCACATCTGTGTTCGGATCAACAACATTTCTCATGACCGCCTCAATATCTCGGTTGATCTGTCTGCTGAGTTCACCGCCCGCAAATGTTTCCAGGTTAAAGTGTCTCATTGCTTAACATACCCCCTGTGTAATTTATTAAAAACTCTGACTTTATATCAGATGTTCTTTACAATCTGTTCTTTCCAAAAGTCTGAATGAACTCCTCCCTGGTTCCATAATGTTCCTCCCAGTACTGCTGTGCCATCTGCTTGAGCTGCAGGTCTAATCCATGATTTGGATTCTCATGAACGCTGTCTTTTTCGTGCTCATGTAGATAGTATGCTATGGGAATTATGAAACCATATTGTTCAGACTTCTTTCTGTATGGTCCGTAAAATATATGGTGCCTGTGACAGCTCGGTGTCCCCGTGAAATAACAATGCGTCATGTCTTTCGTGAACACGCTCCACAGCTTTTTAGCCATTTACGACCACCTCAATGCGGACTGCTGCCATAGAATTTCTTATAATCATTGACTGACCGCCTTTCTGTTCCTATAATGAAATTGGTTGTTTTACCGAGTGCTCCAGCCTTGCCAGGCTTTTGTGAACACTCATTTTTGTATCGCCAAATCAAATATCTGTTCCAATTGGTTCGGCGTGTGAATTGTCGTTCCAGTAGTTACCCAACCGATTAAATAGTGTATTTTGAAAGACCGTGAGCTGAAATTATGTTCTTCCAATGCCTTTTTAATGTTCTCTAGCTCGGACTCAAATTCTTCTTTCGTCAACAACTTCGGGATTTCACGTATTTCCTCCCATTTTATGTATCCGTTAGCTTTTCTCCACTCCTGGTACTCATCCTCAAGATCTGCATCTTCAATCTCTCTGTGAAGTCTTTGGAACTCCTCAAATTCAGTCTGATACCCGACCGTGTCTCTTGACATCATTTCGACCGTATCACACTGATCTGCACATCTTCGGAACAACGCCTCTTTCGCGAAATCATTCATGATTTACACCTCCTCTACTCAATCGAAATACGGCACATAATAACAAAGACTGCTGCCAATGCCAGCATTACATCTGGAATAATCAAACTTTTGATGCAAAGAACATATCGCTCTCTTTCCAACTGGTGAACCCTACGCCTGACTTCCCATGGTGCATCATCTCTCAGTACCATATTTGTTGATTTTCTTTTTCTCAAGCTTGTCCTCCTTTCTACCGCCTAAGCGGTTTTCTCTCGCTTATATCCAAGATGCTCCAGCGCCCGCCGGTTCCATTCGTCTACCAGCCTTTGTCGTTCTTCCTTGGAAAGAGAAGAGATTTCTTTTTCTTCTCCATTAATAACTACAATGTTAAAATGTTTCAATTACACCACCTCTTCTATAAGTTATGTGGTACGGTTTGTACTTGTTGCTATGAGATGCAATCCTTTTCGCACAATTGTGAAAACGCCAAGAAATAATAAAAAAATTAATATCATCATTCCAATGGCATTAGGCAAAATACTTATAGCTTCTATTAATGCTGCTGGCGTAAAAACTAGTATCCAGCCAATTATCTTTCTCAGTTTCATCTACTCACCTTCCTGTTTCTTCATGCCAATGCGAATCGCACAATCCTTTATTTTAACTACTGTTGTTATCAGCGCTTCTCCTATATACTGACTAATCTGCTCCACGGCATCTCTCATGCATTTTCCGCATATCGGACAGTAATTTGCTTGTGCGGGTAATTCCGCAAAACATACTGGACATAACCGCTTCATTTCGTCCACCTCTCTTCTATTGCATCTTTCCTCAATCTCTCCTATACTTTAGTTACAGGCACCGCCATGCCGAGTATTTATGAAAGGAGCGCGTTTTATGGATTTACCAACTTTAATTAATACTATTCTTTGCATTCTATCATTCATTTTGGCAGTAATTTCTATCATAACTGTCGTTATAACACTCCGCCAAAACTCAAAAATGATTGAAAATTCCACCAGACCGTATATTTCTATCTCTTTTCACCCGCTATTTAGTCTCGACTATTTGATACTAAAAAACTTCGGAAATTCCACTGCCAAGATTATTTCACTTGAAACCAACGTGGATTTTCGTATATGCTTTGATGACGATTTTCATTTGCCATTTTCTCATGCTGCTGGCACTTATCTCCATCCTGGTGAACGAATTCTTTCGGCAATCGATGAGGCATATAAATTATGTAAGAAATATGATTTTCTTATATTTGACATAACATATGAAGCATCTGGAAAGCTCTATAAAGAGCATATAGAAATTAATCTGAATTCATATGCTGATCATGCCACTATCCGTCCAACTGTAAACCAGGAAAATGCTCAACAAGTAATAGCAAAAACTTTGCAGGATATCTCTGACATTTTAATGTAATGTAGTTGTGTATGCGATATCCTTCGCAAGCTCCAAAATATCTTTTATGATTTCGCAAGTAAAACAGTTTTCTGGTAACTCATTTTTATGGCCGCTAATGCCTCTTTTGCGGCCGTTTTTCTTTTATCGTTTTCAAGTGTCGTCCCGCTAATGGTATACACTGTTCTTCCAACTTCATTCATCTCTTTCACCTCGCTTTCTCTATTTTAGTTGCATTACATTCAACTTTTATTTTAAAAAAATATCATCTCGTTCTGTTTGAGATAAATTCAAAACATTTGACAACGATACTATTTCCGAAGCCGTGAATTCGCCCACTCCCTTAAGTCGATTGTATAATGTTTCTCTCAAAATACCTGATTTTTCAGCAACTGCTTTTACTGTCATTCCACTATCTGTTATTTTATCCTTTAGCATCTTTATATCCGGCATTTTATCCACTCCTTTCTAGTTGCATTTAATTCAACTACCTCTTTTATATCACTCTGTTGCATTTCTGTCAACCTATTTGCACAAAAATGTTGAATTATTTTCAATCATATGCTATTGTAGGATTATGAAATGAGGTGAATGAATGTTACAACTGTATAAAAATATAAAATCAAGAAGAATTGAATTAAATATGACTCAATCCGATTTGGCTTCTAAAATGGGTTATGCCGATAAAAGTATGATTGCTAAAATCGAGAAAGGCGTCATAGATCTTCCTCAATCTAAAATTATTGCATTTGCAAAAGTTTTAAATACCGCTCCTGGTATATTAATGGGACTTGATGGAACCTCAGTTGATCAATCAAGTTTATCTGAAGGTATCAAAATTAAAATATATGGTCGAGTTGCTGCAGGCATTCCGCTGGAGGCAATTGAAGATGTTATCGACGAAGAAGAGATTCCTGAAGAACTGGCACGGACCGGTGAGTTCTTCGGACTCCGGATCAGCGGTGATTCTATGGAGCCGGATATTCATAACGGAGATACTGTAATTGTAAAAAGACAGGATGATGCGGAATCCGACGAGATTGTAATTGCTCTTGTGAACGGGAATGATGGAGTGTGTAAGAGACTAAAGAAGTATGCAGACAGTATTGCTCTTATCTCATTAAATCCTAATTATGAACCGATGTATTTTAATCAGGAAGAGATTGAAGAAAAGCCCGTGAAGATTATTGGCAAAGTTGTAGAGCTTCGTCGAAAATTTTAAACGTATATAATCGCTTTGGTGTTTATATAAAAACTTATTTAAACTTACTTATTTTCACTCTACTAAAGAAGGAGAAAGATATGGGAATTGGTGATATTTTTAAAACTGGACAATTCAAAAATGAAATTGAAGAACTAAAACAAGAAAATGCACGTTTACAGGGAGAGTTAAATCATGCGCAATCTTTACTCACACCAGAAATGCAAGATGCGCAAAAACTTCATGGACTTATAGACAAGCTCAACTCTCAAAAATCATCTTTGGAAAGCAACATAAAAGATATTGAAGCTGACATTTCGCGCCGTGTATCTAATATTGAGAATCTGGATAACGAGATAAGGAACCGCGAAAAGCAGATTATAGATTTAGACGATGAAATTCTTGTTCAAGAGTTTGGATTGTACCGTCCACATTATAGCTTTGCAAATGCTCTTGACTATAAAGATAAATTGGCTGAGATACGTGCAAAGCAAAAGACCCTTATAAAAAATAAAGATGCTGTAACTGGAAATACAAATTGGCGGGTAAATGATAGCCTCTCTAAAGGACGGAAAATGGTTAATGACACGCAAAAGCTTTTACTTCGGGCATTTAACACCGAATGCGATGATCTTATATCTAACGTAAAATACACCAACTATGATGCATCATTGAACCGAATTTACAAATCCGCAGAGTCTATTTCGAAGCTTGGAACAATTATGGATATTTCCATAAAATCTGCATATTTGAATTTAAAAGTTGAAGAACTTCGATTAGCATTTGAATATCAGCAAAAGAAACAGGAAGAAAAAGAAGCTCAAAAAGCTGCCCGTGCAGAACTTCGCGAAGCCGCCAGACTTCAAAAAGAAATTGAAGCTCAAAGGAAAAAGATTGAGAAAGAACAAACACACTATCAAACAGCTTATGAACATATACTAAGACAATTGGAACAGTCTCCTGAGGACTCCGCTCTTTTGGCTAAGAAATCTGAACTCGAAAACCAGTTACAGGATATCGATAAAGCAATAAAAGATATTGATTACAGAGAAGCAAATCAAAGAGCTGGATATGTATATGTAATATCCAACATCGGAGCATTTGGTCCAGATATTTACAAGATTGGCATGACAAGACGATTGGACCCACAAGATCGCGTTGATGAACTTGGCGATGCATCTGTGCCATTTAACTTTGATGTACATGCTATGATTTTCTCTGATGATGCGCCGGCATTGGAAACAGCTCTACATAAAGCTTTTGAGGACAGAAAACTCAATATGGTTAATACGCGTAGAGAATTCTTCCACGTAACTCTTGATGAAATAAAAGATGTTGTAAAGAAAAACTTTGATAAAACAGTAGAATTTATTGATGTTCCAGATGCAGAACAGTATAGAATAAGTTTGAAGATGCAACAAGAAATGTGTAAATAAAATAGAAATCGCCACCCCGTTGGCATACGTATTGTCCAAGGATAGAAAGGCAGCTATCACACCCTTGTGGTCTTAAAGAGATGCCGGAGTTGTCGCCCGGCTGGACAAATTTCCAATCAAATTGGTTATACTTTAACCATACACTATTATGAAAGGACGTGAATCTTATGCCATTGCCAAAATCAAACACATATACGATTGATGACATCTATGCTCTCCCTGAAGGACAGCGCGCAGAATTAATTGACGGCCAGATCTACGATATGGCTCCACCAAGTCCGATGCATCAGGAACTTGTAATGGAACTTTCTGCTACTCTCAGAGATTACATCAAAAAGAATGGTGGACCATGCAAAGTCTACCCTGCTCCGTTTGCTGTATTTTTAAATGAAGACGACCGCAATTATGTGGAACCAGATATCTCTGTTATTTGTGATTCTTCCAAGGTTGACAACAGGGGATACCAGGGAGCTCCTGACTTCATCATTGAGATTGTTTCTCCAAGCAGTCAGCGCATGGATTATCTGACAAAACTTTTTAAGTATCGTACTGCAGGTGTTCGTGAATATTGGATTGTCAATCCATTGCAACGCACTGTACAGGTATATTCATTTGAAGGTACCGAGGATTCCACCCAGTACTCCTTTGATGATGAAATTACGGTTACAATCTATGGTGACCTTAAGATTTGTGTTGCAGATCTGCTGAAGTAAATACCATTCCGGCAAAATCACCGTAATGGTCAATCTATTCTAAACTACAAAAATAAGCAAGCTATCTTGTCTCTTGGCCGGAGTAAATAACTTGCCTATTACATATAATTTGTAACTATTCCCAGTTGTCTAGTTAGATATATTGTACGTCACCTATACAAATATGTCAATTTTCAACTTGTAAGGAATGCTTACAAGTTCACTATACAAATAGAGAAAGGAACAATTATGGACGATTTTGAAAGTAAATTAACCGAATTACACGATCGAGTTATTGGAAATGCTTTATCTGATGAAGAACGTGCAAATTATAGTGAATCACTTTTTGACTCTATCAAACACGAAACTGAAGCGGGTGAAGAATTTTGGTATGCGCGTGAGCTACAAATCGCCTTAGAATATAAACAATGGCGTAGATTCTGCTCAGTAATTGACAAAGCTAAAGAAGCTTGTCAAAACAGTGGTTACAATGTTTCTGACCATTTTGCCAACGTTGGCAAAATCGTGAAAGCCGGCGCAACTACAAAAGATATTGGTGATATTGAATTATCCCGCTATGCCTGTTACCTAATTGTGCAAAATGGTGATTCTCGCAAAAAGGTGATTGCTCTTGGTCAGACTTATTTTGCAGTTAAAACCAGACAGCAAGAGTTAATTGAAAACTTCGATAATCTTACTGAAGAGAAAAAGAGATTAGCAATCCGTGGTGAAATGATTTCACATAATAAATCTCTTGCTGAAGCTGCAAAAATGGCTGGTATCAGCGACCCAAGAGACTATGCTATTTTTCAAAATAAAGGATACAAGGGATTATATGGCGGATTAGGTGTAAAAGAAATACATGCTCGAAAAGGGTTAAAGAAAAGCCAAAAGATTTTGGATCACATGGGAAGCACCGAATTAGCAGCTAATCTTTTCCGTGCAACACAGACCGATGAAAAACTTCGACGTGATCATATTACCGGGAAAGAAGAGGCTAATCAAACCCATTTTGATGTTGGTCAAAAAGTTCGCCAAACAATCAAAGATCTGGGAGGTACTATGCCTGAAGATCTTCCGACTCCAAAGAAAAGTATTAAGCAGATTGAAAGAGAACAACGAAATTTAAAAGAATAAGTAAAAACCGCTCCTGCGTCAACAGGAACGGCTCAAAGACTAATGCCCCGAAGGATACACCAGTACGTTCAATAATTAGTGTATCATCTTCGGAGCAGTCACGCAAGCGGAACACTTGTTCCTTGCTGGCTGTTATTTTTATACGCAAATTTGTGCGACGTCGCACATATATACTAAGGAAGGTGATATGATGAGTGAATTAAGATATGCCTATGGCTATATCCGCGTATCCACGCACGATCAGGAAGAAATCTCCCCGGATTCTCAGGAGAATCTTCTCCGGGAGTATGCTACCAGGAACAATATTGTAATCCTTAAGATTTTCTCTGACCTTGGAATCTCCGGCCGGAAAGCTGAAAAGCGTCCAGGCTTCCAGGAGATGGTCGGACTTGCAAAGGGTTCTGATCACCCGGTAGATCTGATCCTGGTATGGAAGTTCTCACGATTTGCCCGGAACCAGGAAGAATCCATTGTCTACAAGTCTCTTCTCAAGAAGCAACACAATGTAGAAGTCGTGAGCATCTCCGAACCTCTTTCAAATAATCCTTTCGGTTCTCTGATTGAACGTATCATTGAGTGGATGGATGAATACTACTCTATCCGATTATCTGGTGAAGTATTCCGGGGCATGAAAGAAAATGCAACCCGTGGAGCATACCAGGCACGTCCGCCACTCGGATACAAGGTCGTGGAGCATGGCAAGCCTCCGGTAATTATCCCAGAAGAAGCAGAAATCGTGCGCATGATATTTAACTGGTATGCGAATGAAGGTATCGGATTTTTTGATATTGCAAGACGCTTGAACAATCTTGGGCTTAAGACCTCACAGGGCAAACCATTTGAGCGGAGATCTATTGAGTACATCATTCAGAATCCTTCCTACTGCGGTATGATTCGGTGGAACCGGACAGAAAACAGTACGAACAGAATCAAGGATAAAGATGAATGGATCGTCACAGAAGGACAACAGCCGGCAATTATTACAAAGGAATTATTTGATGCAGCACAGAAACGATTCGAAACAACCTACAGCCCTTCCGGAAAACGTCCCTCTTCTACATATAAACACTGGCTCTCCGGATTACTGAAATGTCCTGCATGTGGACGTACATTGACTGCTGCCACCATGAAACGTGCGAACGGTGAGAAATACTCCTACTTCTCTTGCTATGGATATCATAAAGGAAAATGTGAGAAACCACATGGAATCAGTTCCCTTATCCTGGAGAAAGAGGTCCTTGCCTGCGTCAAGGAATCTCTAAGCTCCGGCAACATTTCTTACACCTTAAAAGAACGTCAGCCGATAGAAGTCTCCAATGAGAAAAATATATTAACCAGTCGTCTGGAAAGTCTTTCCGGAAAAGAAGAACGAATCAAAGCTTCTTACCGTGAGGGAATTGATACTCTTGAGGAATATAAAGCGAATAAAACACTGCTTCAGAAAGAACGCATACACTTGGAAGAACAATTAAAAGAACTGGAAGACAATACTCCAAAAGATACGCCGGATCCTGCTGCCAACATACTGTTAAGGGTGCAGGGCGTCTATGATATCCTAGTCTCCGATTCTTTTACTACAGCACAAAAGAACGAAGCATTAAAACAGATTGTGGACAAAATTGTCTACGACCGAGAACAAGATTCTCTGAAAATCTATTATTTCTTATATCAGTAAAATACCCGCAAACCACTGTAAAATAAGGGCTTGCGGGTTCTTTATACGTTGTAGCAAAAAGGTTGACACAGTGGGGCTCAAAGACCTTAGGTGATCAAGGCTATACTCCTATCCAAATTCTGCGTTACTACTACGGTGATGACATGTATATTAACACTGCCAGTGCAATTTCCGGTATTCCATCGTCCTGGCCGGGTTACGACTTAAGTATCGGTTCCACCGGTGACAAGGTACGCCAGATGCAGGAGCAACTCCTTGTTATATCTGATGCCTATCCAGCAATTCCTAAGATTGATGCAGATGGAATCTTCGGTCCTGCCACTGAAGCTGCTGTACGAAAATTCCAGTTAATCTTCGGTCTTCCAGTGACTGGAATTGTTGATTATAAAACATGGTATAAAATCTCAGAAATATATGTTGGAGTATCTAGAATTGCAGAATTAAATTAGCTTAGATGGCTAAATACATCACCAAAGAATAAATTCAAGAATGCCTCGGCATTCTTGCTGCGAGGTGCGCGTCATGCAATTGCATGACATACTTCTACTGTGCACCTCTGCAATCCTGCCGGAGGCTATATCGAGATGACTTAGGAACTATATTATCTAAATTTTCATGTGATACAGGTATGTTCTCCTGTATCACATGAAACCCTCAAACTGACAGAATAATTACATTTTTTCATGTTTCTTTTTTCCACGTTCATCGTAGTCATCAAGAAAATTGTAAATATCATCATCTTTGTGATATCCAATGACTGTTCTTAAATTTACATTATGAACACTTCGGAAAATATTCTTTTCAATCAGATTGCTTTCTTCTCTGAACTGCGCGATTAGTTCTTTCATTTCATCACGTTTGGAACCACGTCCTCCGCCACAGGTTGCACAATTTTCTGTAAACCTGCATGCACACTGGATAAAATTTAATTGATTATAATCTCGCCATCCAATAATATCCGCCTCTTTAATCAGATACATTGGTCGAATCAACTCCATACCTTCAAAGTTCGTACTATGAAGTTTAGGCATCATTGTCTCAATCTTCCCACTGTATAGCATTCCCATCAGAATCGTCTCAATCACATCATCATAATGGTGTCCTAATGCAATCTTATTACATCCAAGCTCCTTCGCATGTGAATAAAGATAACCTCTGCGCATTCTTGCACAGAGATAACACGGATTTTTGTCAATGTCTGCTACAGTATCAAAAATATTGCTTTCAAATACTGTTAACGGAATTCCAAGGACTTTTGCATTATCCTGAATAATCTTCCAGTTATCTGCATTATATCCTGGATTCATTACAAGAAAGACGAGCTCAAAATTTGCTTTTCCATGTTTTCTAAGCTCTTGAAAAAGTTTCGCCATAAGCATAGAATCTTTTCCACCAGAAATACAGACAGCAATCTTATCTCCGTCTTTTACAAGTTCATACTCCCGAATTGCCTTCGTAAATTTGCACCAGACAGATTTACGGAACTTTTTAATAATACTTTTTTCAATATCCTTCTGTTTTTCAGCCATGACTGTCTCATTTTCCACAAAACGTCCAAGCATCATACGTAGAAAAGAACGATATCCACCTTCAATATTGTACGCCTCATATCCTGCTTCTTCCAGCATATTTACTGTATAAGCACTCCACTCCCCAGTGTGGCAAAGTACATATACTGGTTTATCTCTCGGAATCTCATCTCTTCGATTGTCCACTTCCTGCATCGGAATATTGATTGCACCTTCAACGGTTCCTCTACAGTAAGCATCCTCCGGACGGATATCCAAAATTGTGACCTGATTTATATCTTTCTTCTCTACATCTTCTATAGTAATCGTCTTCATTTTCCCTTATGTCCTCTTATCTACGCAATATTTTCTCCATCACAGGATACACAAGCACTGCCCCATTTCTCACAGTCCACTTTTCATGGCGGATTGTACGGTACCCTCTCTTTTCAAACATAATTACTGCAGGCAACGTAGCCTCCAGACGTACCGACTCATATTCTCTGGCAATCACATCTTCCAACCGCTGCATAATCAGACTGCCAACGCCATGTCTCTGATAATCTTTCCTCACAAAGACCCGAGTAATATGGTTGCCCTCAAAACTGCCGGCACCAATCACACACTCCCCATCCTGAAGGATATAAATGCGTTCCTCTTCAAGATCACGTTCCAAATTCTCCCAGCAATGCTGCTGGCTAAAGAACCTTACCACTTCCTCCGGATAGTACTTTGGATAAACTTCTTGAATCGTATTTTGAACAAGATCATAGAATTCCTCCATATCATCAATTGTCGCTTTTGTATACTCCAATTCAACACCTCATACACAATTTCAATTTGGGACAAGTTATTTTTCAGTTGGGGACGGGGGTTTTTCAAAAAAACCCCGTCCCCAACTACAATTAAAAGAAAATTCTGGCAATATCGTTATACATCACTACTACCATCAAAATCATTAGAAGTGCCATGCCTGCCAGATGCACGTAGCCTTCTTTCTCCGGTGGAATCCGTTTCCTACGGATCGCCTCTATGAGTAAAAATACCAGTCGTCCTCCGTCCAATGCCGGTAATGGTAATAAATTCATGACCCCTAAGTTTGCCGATAGCAGAATTCCAATATTAAGGAATTGTGCTATTACAATAAATACACCATATGACTTGCTTTCATTATAAGTTGTATCTACCATATTTACGATTCCCACTGGACCGGATAATTGTTTGACGCCTACGTTTCCTGTCACCAGTTGTTTTAGACTTTCAAATGTAGTACATATCCAGAATTTAACTTCGTACGCACCATATTGAACAGATGTCCATGCATTTGCTTTTGTATTTCCACCTCCACTGATTCCGATACGATAATATCCAAGTTCGTCATCCATCTTCGGTACTAATGTCGCTGTATGTTTTTCTCCGTCATGGAGATACGTTACTTTCACAGTCTCTCCTTGATGGAATTGATTATAATAAGTAATCTCACGGAAAATATTAATCTTCTTTCCACCCATCCGAACAATGGTGTCTCCCTCTTGTATGCCGGCCTCTGCCGCAGAATATCCTTCTTCTACACTCGAGATAACTGGTTTATCATATCCGACCATTGCTGTCAAAATTACAGCGAGAACAAATGCCATAATAAAGTTAAAAATCGGTCCCGCTGCAATGACTGAAATTCTTGCCCATACAGATTTTTTATTGAAGTTTCCAGGTGACTCTGTCTCTTCATCGTCTTCGCCCATTGCACAAAATCCACCGATTGGCAACAAATGTACAGCGTAAACTGTCCCTTTGTATTCTTTTGAAAATAATGTCGGACCCATGCCAATAGCAAATTCCTGTACATCAATGCCGTTTAACTTTGCAAGTGTAAAATGTCCAAGTTCATGAAAGAACACAATAAAACTAAAAATTAAGATTGCAAATATAATACCCAAATCTAACGATTACCTCCTGCTTTTGATTCGTGCGTAAGTTTCAGCTTCTGTCTCCAGAATCTGGTCAAGTGTCGGATTCTCAATATTCTTATGTGCTCTCATACAATCCTCTATAATCTCTATAATCTCCAGATATTTAATCTCCCTGTTCAAAAATTGTCCGACTGCCATTTCATTTGCCGCATTGAATACAGTTGGAAGCGATCCCCCTGTTCTTCCCGCTTCATAAGCCAGTGCCAGTCCGTAAAATGTATCCATATCCGGCTTTTCAAAATCCAGTTTTCCCATGCGCCAGAAATCCAGCCTGTCTCCCGGCAAATACCTGCGCTTAGGATAATAAAGTGCATATTGAATTGGAAGTTTCATATCTGGTGTACCAAGTTGTGCAATAATTGCGCCATCTTCATATTCCACCATAGAATGAATGACACTCTGCGGTTGTACAACGACTTGTACTTTATCCACCTCCACTCCAAAAAGCCATTTTGCTTCAATGACTTCCAGACCTTTATTGACCATAGTTGAAGAATCAATCGTAATTTTCCGTCCCATTGCCCAATTCGGATGCTTTAGCGCATCTTCTACCTGAATATTCAAAAGGTCTTCCTGTTTTTTCCCGCGGAACGGTCCACCAGAAGCTGTCAATAAAATCTTATGGATCGAATTCATCTTATTGCCTTGAAGTGACTGGAAAATGGCACTGTGCTCACTATCCACCGGAAGAATGGAAACCCCCATTTCTTTTGCCAGTGGCATAATGATATGTCCCGCAGTTACCAATGTCTCTTTATTTGCGAGAGCGATATCTTTTCCTGCTTTAATTGCCTCAACCGTCGGGCGGATTCCAATCATACCAACAACAGCTGTCAACAGTATCTCCACTTCTTCCATAACTGATACTTCAATCAGTCCGTCCATACCAGTTACGATTTTTACATCCAGATCCTGTACTTTTATTTTTAATTCTGCTGCTTTTTTCTCATCCCAGACAGCTACAAGTTTTGGCTGAAATTCCCTGATCTGCTCTTCCAGAAGCGAAATATTACTTCCTGCTGCCAGACCAAGTACCTCGATATCTCCATTTTCTCTTACGACTTCCAGTGTCTGTGTTCCAATGGAACCTGTAGAACCCAGAATTGCTATTTTCTTCATATTACCACCTTTTAATATATCATATGATTTCTCGTTACAAATTCCCCGCCAGCGCCATGGTCAGATAATAAATAATCGGAGCTGTAAATATTACACTGTCGAACCGGTCCAGAATTCCACCATGTCCCGGGATCAATTTCCCGTAATCCTTAATCTCATGATTTCTTTTAATTGCAGAAGCAGCCAGATCTCCAACCTGTGAAATCATTCCACCGACTCCGCAAATGATTGCGTATTCCAGAACTCCTGCCTGTGCTCCTGCCCACTGATTCACAGCTAATGCAAATAACACTCCTAGAAGCGCAGCCCCCAGTACGCCACCAATACCACCTTCTACAGATTTCTTTGGGCTGAGTTTTGGTGCCATCTTGTGCTTTCCAAGAAGCATACCGGCACAATACGCACAAGTGTCACAGCCCCAGGAACTTAAGAAAATCAACCATACAACTATGTCCCCATCTTCCAGCATGCGTGTCTGATAAATGTAGGACAACATTACTGCTACATAAAACACTCCAAAAAATACAGTCATCACCTGTTCAGATCTGTAATTTGGAAATGTAAATACATATACCGCCATAACTAATACTAAAAACACAATCGTAAAAAGTGTCATATACTGAAGATTCCCAGTATAGAGCAGTACATAATAGGCCACTGTTGCCAGATATCCTGCAAATCCTAAAAGTTTATTCTGAACTTCTATCACTTTATATAATTCTGTCAATCCAATCAGGCTGACAACCGCAAGCAGACCCAAAAGAACATTTCCTCCAGTTCCGACTGTTGCGATCAGCACAATCACCAGTATAATTCCACTTATGAGCCTTGTCTTAAACATCTTATTCCTCCTTCACGCCGCCATAGCGTCTGTCCCTGCGATTATACTGTTCAATTGCCTTCTCCAATTCCTGCTTGGAAAAATCCGGCCATGGAACATCGGTAAAATAAAACTCTGTATAAGCAAGCTGCCACAAAAGATAATTGGACAATCTCTGCTCTCCACTTGTGCGAATCAGAAGGTCAGGATCTGGAATATCGTGTGTATCCAGATACCTTTCTATACATGCCTCATTCACTTCTTCCGGCATAAGTTTTCCTTCTTTTACATCTTCAGCCAACGTGCGTACCGCTCTTGTGATTTCATCACGGCTTCCATAATTGATTGCAATCTGAAAATTCAATCCACCATTATTTTTCGTTGCCTCTTCAAGCTCCAGAATTCTCTTCTGAATATCTTCATCCAATTTTGTAATATCTCCGATTACACGGACTTTCATATCATTTTTCGCTGCTGTCTTAAGACAGGTTTTCATGTAATTGCGAAGCAGCTTCATCAGAGCATTTACTTCTTCTTTTGGACGATTCCAGTTCTCAGTAGAAAAAGCATATACGGTCAGATATTTTATTCCCATGCACCATGCTTCTTCACAAATCTTCTCTACATTCTTACTTCCCTGTGCATGCCCATAATTACGCGGCATTCCTTTTGCCTTTGCCCAGCGTCCGTTACCATCCAGAATAATCGCAACATGCTGTGGTATATTCATAATATTATCCTCCTGCTGACTAAAATTATCTCACACATTTCAAATCTGACACAAATATATTTCAACATTCAAGAATGTCTCGACATTCTTCTGTGAAATTTTTTTCTTATCAACATTAAATCTTATCAACATTAAATGAGGACAGACCCCTCCTGCATATCTGCCGGGGCTGCCCTCTTCTTTTCATTCCAGACTATACAGTCATAACTTCTTTTGATTTTACTTCAACAGCACGGTCAATCTCTTTAACATACTTATCCGTCATCTTCTGAAGTTCATCTTCCAGATTCTTGATCTCGTCTTCAGAAACATCAGAACCTTTCAGCTTCTTAAATGCATCATTTCCATCACGACGGATGTTACGAATTGCAACTTTCGCCGCCTCGCCTTTTTTCTTAACATCTTTTACAAGCTCTTTACGTCGTTCTTCTGTAAGTTCCGGAAAGATCAGTCTTACAGCAGTTCCGTCATTTGTCGGATTGATACCAAGATCAGAAACCATGATTGCTTTCTCGATAACTTTGAGCATGCTCTTCTCCCATGGCTGAATCTGAATCATTCTCGGTTCCGGAACAGATACGTTCGCTACCTGTTGGATTGGTGTTGGTGTTCCATAATAATCTACCATAATTCTGTTCAGCACATTCGGATTGGCACGTCCTGCACGAATCGTTCCCATCTCACTGTCCAGACTATCCATTGTCTTCTGCATCTTTGTATCATATACTTTTAATTTCTCATTCATATTGCTATATCCTCCTTATTATACCGTCACTTTTGTTCCTGTAAATGTTCCACTCATTGTCTCTACAATGCTGTTCGGCTCATTCAGTCCGAATACAAGCATCGGCATCTTATTCTCAAGGCACATAATAGAAGCCGTCAAATCTACCGCCATCAGCTTTTTGTCAATAATCTCCTGAATACTAATTTCGTTATATTTCTTTGCCTGTGGATTTACCTTTGGATCGCTGTCATAGATTCCATCGATTGCCTTTGCCAGAAGCATTGCATCTGCTTCAATCTCAATAGCACGAAGTACAGCACCTGTATCTGTAGAAAAATACGGGTGCCCGGTTCCTCCTGCAAAAAAAACAACCTTTCCCTGATTCAATGCTTCCACAGCTTTATCTTTTGAAAATAATGTAGTAAATGCACCGCATACGAACGGGGTAAATACTTCTGTCTCCATTCCTGCAAAACGGAAAATATCAGATACGTAAATACAGTTCATAACTGTTGCAAGCATTCCAATCTGATCTGCCTTTACACGGTCAATTGTCTCGCTGGTTCTTCCTCTCCAGAAATTACCTCCACCTGTTACAATTGCTACCTGAACACCGTCATCAACAAGCTGTTTTACCTGCTTTGCAACTCCAATACATGTTGCCTCGTCAAATCCTGTCTTTTTCTCCCCGGCGAGAGCTTCCCCGCTGAGCTTTAACAATACTCTTTTCATAGTTCATTACTCCTTGCGCTACATTTCATACAGTTCATTTTTATATCAGCCGGGAGATGACTCCCACCTCTATAGGGTGAGAAACAAGCTGGTATCAGTGGTAGGAGTCAATCCCCCAGCTGATATAGCCTCCGGCAGGATTGCGGAGGTGCGCAGTAGAAGTATGTCATGCAAGCGCATGACGCGCGCCTCGCAGCAAGAATGCCGAGGCATTCTTGAACTGTATGATCTGTTTCGATCATTTCTGTCATCTGGCACTTTACTCACAGGCAGACAACATCTTTGTATATTATATCATAAGCATCTGTAAAAAGGAATATCCTAGTGATTATTGATTTAGAAATTGATTTTCTACCATATCCCAGATTTCATCTCTTCCTTGCTTAGTCTGAGAAGAAAATGGAATGATCGTTGTCCCTGGAATCAATTTCAGCCCTTCTCTTAGCACTTTCATCTGCTTCTGCACCTGACTTCTTTTAATCTTGTCGAGTTTCGTTGCTATAATGATTGGATGAAATCCCTGATCAACAATCCACTGATACATTATTCTGTCATTTTCAGATGGTGCATGCCTGATATCAATCAGCAGGAATACTGCTTTCAATTGTGCAGAACTATGAAGATAACGTTCAATCAACTGTCCCCATTTAATTTTTTCCTGTTCAGACACTTTTGCGTATCCATAACCCGGAAGGTCAACAAGATACATTTCATCATTAATACTATAATAATTAATCGTCTGTGTCTTACCCGGAGTCGCTGAAATTCTTGCATAAGATTTCCGGTTCATCAACGCATTAATCAGCGATGATTTTCCTACATTTGATTTTCCCGCAAATGCGATCTCCGGTTTTGTATTCTTTGGCAGAACACTTGTAATTCCACATACTGTTTCAAGATTTACATTTTTAATGACCATCTTATCCCTCCTGTTCTTTAGAAAGTGCATAATCAAGCACTTCATCCATATGAGATACACTGACTATCTTAAGACCCTTTGTGATCTCTGAAGACATTTCTTCAATATCCCCCTCATTTTCTTTAGGAATCAGAATCATCCGGATCCCGGCATTTTTTGCTGCCAAAAGTTTTTCTTTTAATCCACCGATTGGAAGCACCCTTCCTCTTAGTGTAATCTCACCGGTCATAGCCACATCCGCACGTACCTTTCTTCCTGTCGCAGCTGAGAATATCGCCGTTGCCATTGTAATACCTGCAGACGGTCCATCTTTTGGTACTGCTCCTTCCGGAATATGGATATGTATATCATGTTCTTTAAAAAATTTCTCATCAATACCATGTTCTTTGCTGACAGAACGTATATAACTGATCCCGGCTCTTGCAGATTCTTTCATTACATCGCCAAGCTGACCAGTCAGAAGGATCTCACCCTCCCCCGGCATCACATTAACCTCAATCTGAAGTGTATCCCCTCCGACACTGGTCCATGCAAGTCCTCGGACAATTCCGACTTCATCCTGTTCATTTGCCTTCTGGAACTGGTAAATCTCTTTGCCTAGATAATGCTCCAGATTACGTTCTGTAACTTTAATACATTTCTTATTATCTTCTAGAATCTCTCTGGCTGACTTTCTGCAGATGCCTCCAATTTTCCTTTCCAATTGACGAACTCCCGCTTCCCTTGTATACACGGTCGCAATTTTTTGAAGTGCTTTCTTACTGATTGAAAGTTGTTCCTCTGAAAGTCCATGACTTTTTAACTGCTTTGGAATCAAATGTCTCTGGGCAATATGAATTTTCTCATTTTCTGTATAACTGTTGATCTCGATTACTTCCATACGGTCAAGAAGTGGTCTTGGAATTGTTTGTAATGTATTAGCTGTCGTAACAAACAGTACTTCCGACAAATCGATTGGAACTTCCAGATAATGATCACGGAACTTGTCATTCTGTTCACTGTCCAGTACTTCCAGAAGTGCAGAAAATGTATCTCCTTTATAGTCATTACTAACTTTATCAATTTCGTCTAAAAGCATCAGTGGATTCTTTACTTTTGCATTTCGAAGTGCTGTCGCAATTCTTCCAGGCATTGCGCCTACGTAAGTCTTGCGATGTCCCCGGATCTCAGCCTCATCACGCACACCACCAAGAGAAATGCGGACATAAGGTCTTCCAAGCGCTTCTGCAAGTGATCTTGCAATAGAGGTCTTACCGGTTCCCGGGGGACCTGCAAGGCAAAGAATCGGAGTCTGTCCTTTACTTGTGAGGATTCTAACTGCCAGAAATTCCAGTATACGATCTTTTACCTTTTCCAGACCATAATGTTCTTCATCAAGCTTTTCTTTCGCAGCTTTGATATCAAGATTCTCCTCACATCTCTTATTCCACGGCATCTCAAGCATCGTTTCAATATAAGTTCTTACAACACCAGACTCTGCCGGGCTTGCCATCTGGCTTTTAAATCTTTTGATTTCTTTTGCTAATTTTTCTTTCACTTCACAAGATGCATCTAAATCTTTCACTGCCTGTTCGAATTCCTCCGCATCTGTCTGAAGTGTATCTTCCCCTAGTTCCTCACGAATCAGTTTCATCTCTTCTCTTAAGATATATTCTCTCTGATTCTTATCTACACGCTCTTTTACCTTTTTCTGAAGTTCCTCTTTCACACTGAGTACGCGCATCTCATTGACCACACGAAGAGAAATGTCTTCATATCTCTGAAGAATATCCTGCTCTTCCAGAACTTTTTGGGTATCTTCATAATCCATTGGAAGATTGGCAGCAATTGTATCGACCATGACGCGCAGCGATTTTATCTCTTCGATCATCATGGCGAGTTCTTTTGCAAGCTTTGGATTTTTTGACATATAATCCCTGAACAGTTCACGAAGTCCACGTACCATTCCTTCTTCATTGATTGGATTTTCCAACAGTTCCCGGTCTTCCGGTTTGCAGAAATCCGGCAATATTTTTACCGCGGCCTGAACATAAGGTTCTTCAGATTCAATCCAGGAAAGACCTGCACGCTGCTCTCCCAATACTAGAACACGTTTCATATTTCCCGGAAGCTTTACAATCTGTTTTACAGTTGCAACACAGCCAATTCTGTAAAGATCTGACTCCTTTGGCTCTTCCACTTCAACTTCCTTCTGCATTACAAGAAATATTTTCTGATCTTTTTTCATGGCCTGTGTGATTGCCTGCACAGATTTTTCACGGCTCACATCAAAATGTGTCACCTGCTCTGGCAGCACTGCAAGTCCACGAAGTGCCACCATCGGCAGACTCATCAACTCATTTTCCATACTGTTTACTCCTATAATTCAAAAATGAGACGGGAACAATTTTACTCGTACCCGCCTCTTTCATTATGCGCTTTGTGTATTCACAGAAGTGTGTTCACACTCTGGTTTTGCTTTTCCCGTCACCACGTCACCGGTGATCCGGCACGTTTTCAGTGTCTCATCGGACGGTGCGCGATACATAATATCCATCATTGTGTTTTCCATGATTGCCCGAAGTCCTCTGGCTCCGGTCTTTCTTTTCAATGATATATCTGCAATCTCGTTTAATGCAGAATCGTCAAATACTAATTTCACTCCATCTAGTTCCAAAAGTTTTTGATACTGCTTTACGATTGCATTCTTTGGCTCTGTCAAGATACGGATCAAAGCATCATGATCCAGCATCTCAAGAGATACTGTAACTGGTACACGCCCTACCAGTTCCGGAATCAATCCAAATTTCACAAGATCCTGTGGCAGCACCTGAGCTAACAATTTATCTACATCATCTTCATGCTTCTCTGCAATTTCTGCATTAAATCCGATAGATTTCTGATCAATACGTTTCTCAATAATCTTATCAATTCCTTCAAATGCACCGCCACAGATAAATAAAATATTCGTTGTATCTATCTGTATCAATTCCTGATGTGGATGCTTTCTTCCACCCTGTGGAGGAACATTTGCAACCGTGCCTTCTACAATCTTAAGAAGTGCCTGCTGAACACCTTCTCCAGATACATCTCTTGTAATTGACGGGTTCTCAGATTTTCTTGTAATCTTATCGATCTCATCAAGATAGATAATACCATACTCTGCACGTTCAATATCATAATCTGCAGCCTGAATCAGTTTTAGAAGAATATTTTCCACATCTTCTCCTACATATCCTGCCTCAGTAAGAGCTGTTGCATCAGCTATTGCAAATGGAACATTCAGAATTTTTGCAAGTGACTGGGCAAGAAGTGTCTTACCACACCCTGTCGGACCCAGCATCAGTATATTACTCTTATTCAATTCGACGCCGAGATCTCTCTGTGCCATAATACGCTTGTAGTGATTATATACAGCAACAGAAAGAACCTTTTTTGCCTCATCCTGTCCAATCACATAATCATCAAGAAATTCCTTGATCTCTTCCGGTTTCAAAAGATTGATATCTGAAAACGGAGTCCAGGAATCATTCTCATCATATGCCATCTCTTCTTCTATAATCTCAGAGCATACTTCCACACATTCATCACAGATATAAGTATCATTCGGTCCTGCAATCAATTTTTTCACCTGAGCCTGTGACTTATTACAAAATGAACACCTTATCTGATCATCATTTCTTCCCAATATTCTACACCTCATTAAAGAATAGGGAACATATCTGTTCCCTATCGTCTTGTAATTACTTCATCGATTAATCCAAATGCTTTGGCTTCCTCAGCGGACATAAAATTATCTCTGTCAGTCTCTCTGCTAATGACCTCCAGCGGCTGTCCTGTATTCTCTGCAAGAATCCGGTTCAATCTCTCACGAGTCTTCAGGATATGCTCTGCTGCAATCTGAATTTCAGTTGCCTGACCCTGAGCTCCTCCAGATGGCTGATGAATCATAATCTCGGAATTTGGAAGGGCAAGTCTCTTTCCTTTTGTACCTCCGGCCAGAAGGAATGATCCCATGCTTGCTGCCATACCGATACAGATTGTCTCAATATCACATTTGATATACTGCATAGTATCATAAATTGCCAGACCTGCAGATACAGATCCGCCCGGACTGTTAATGTACAGATGAATATCCTTTTCCGGATCCTCTGCTTCCAGGAAAAGAAGCTGCGCGATTGCTACACTCGCTGATGCATCTGTAACTTCTTCTCCAAAAAATATAATTCTGTCCTTTAATAATCTTGAATAGATATCATAGGAACGCTCTCCTCTGCTTGTCTGTTCAATGACATAAGGTACTAAACTCATACATATGCCTCCCTGTTATATTTCAGTGACTTATTATTTCTCTACAGCGTTCTCAACAAGGAAATCAATTGCTTCCTGAACAGCCATATCGTCTTTCATCTGCTGTTTCTCAGCCTCTCCTACAAGATCTTTAAGTTTTTCAACTTCCATATCGTAAGACTTAGCCATCTCAGCTAACTTCTCATCAATCTTCTCGTCAGAAATCTCAATATTCTCAGCTTTTGCAATTGCCTCGAGAACAAGACGTGTCTTAATGTTCTTCTCTGCTGATGGAAGCATCTGCTCCATCATCTTGTCTGCTGTCATTCCTGTGAACTGTGCATACTGCTCCATTGTCAGTCCCTGTGACATCAGATTCTGAGCAAAATTATCCATCTGCTGGCGCGCCTGTGTCTTGATCATAAGTTCAGGAATCTCCATTGTTGCATTCTCGATAGCTTTTGCGATTACCTGATCTTCTTTTTTTGCTTTTCCTTCTTTAGCTTTTTCTTCTTTAATCTTAGCTTTTACATCAGCCTTGTACTCATCTAATGTATCAAACTCAGATACTTCTGCTGCGAATTCATCATCAATCTCCGGAAGCTCTTTCTCTTTGATCTCATGTACTGTACATTTGAATACAGCATCTTTTCCCTGAAGGTTCTCTGCGTGATACTCCTCCGGGAATGTAACTTTAACTTCTACTTCTTTCTCTGCCTCTACTCCGATAAGCTGATCCTCGAATCCTGGAATAAATGTTCCGGAACCAATTGTAAGAGAATAGTTCTCTCCTTTTCCGCCCTCGAATGCTTCTCCGTCAACAAATCCTTCAAAATCAAGAACAACTTCATCTCCGTCTTTAACCGGACGTCCTTCTACTGCAACTGTTCTTGCGTTCTTTCCAGCCTCTTCCTGAATCTTAGCGTCAACTTCTTTCTGTGTTACGCGTGTAGATACTTTATCTACCTCAAGTCCTTTGTACTCTCCAAGAGTAACCTCCGGTCTTGTAGCAACAAGTGCTGTGAAGATGAACGGTTTTCCTTTCTCGATCTGTGTAATATCAATCTCCGGCTGAGATACAATCTGAAGATCACACTCATCGTAAGCCTCTGAGTAAGCCTGTGGAATCAGAGCATTCGCTGCATCTTCATAGAATACATCTGCTCCATACATCTTCTCAACCATCTGACGCGGAACTTTTCCTTTACGGAATCCTGGCATACTGATTTTATTTTTCTGTTTCTTGTATGCGTTCTGAAGTGCTTTTTCTAATTCATCAGCAGAAACTTCGATTGTGAGTTTCGCCATATTTTTTTCTAATTTTTCTACCTGTAAACTCATCTACCCTTTTCCTCCTATTTCTATCCCCCTTGCATGGGCAATCCGCAAAAGGGCATATTACATTGCATTCACTCAAGAAGTATATCACAAACATTTCCAAATATCCAGTTCGATTTTACGGATATTGCGTTTTTTTATAAGGTTTTCATAAATTATCTCTGATATACAATAGAATCTGCAATTTCTACTGCTTTTTCCTCGCTGATAAGCACTTCGATCAGTTTCAGTGCAAAATCAATTGCAGTTCCAACTCCCTGACTTGTAATGATATTTTCGTCAGTTGCTACTGGTGCTCCGGTCAGATATGCATCTTCAATCTCACTTTCCATGTCTGGATAGCAAGTCGCTCTCTTTCCTTTTAAAAGTCCCATATCTGCGAGAATTGTCGGTGCCGCACAAATTGCTGCCACATATCTTCCGTCGTCATATGCTTCTTGAACTGCCTTTCTGACATTCTCATCTTCTTTCAGATTTGTTGTTCCCGGCATTCCACCCGGAAGCACGATCATATCGGATTCTTTAAAATCAATCTCTGTGATCAGATCCTCTGTCTGCACAGGTATTCCATGTGCTCCGCGCACTGTATAATCATCTGTAATTGACACTGTATCCACATACACTTTTGCTCTTCGAAGCAGATCTACTACCGTCAGAGCCTCAATCTCTTCAAATCCATCTGCTAATAATACAGTTACTTTTTTCATACTAAATTTCATAACGGATCTCTCCTTTTCTTATTTTTCTTGACTCATTTTCTTAATAGTAACACTGTTTACTTTTTGTGTAAACTGAATTATGATTATGCCATGGAGGTATTATAATATGGAAATAGAACGCAAATATCTTATTGATACTCTTCCGGAAGATTATCAGGATTATCCCTGTCGTCACATCGAACAGGCCTATCTGAACACGGATCCGGTTATTCGTATCCGGAAGGACAATAATAAACATGAACTCACTTATAAATCAAAAGGTCTCATGGCAAGAGAAGAATATAATCTGCCACTTGATGAAGCTTCATATCAGCATCTGCTCACAAAGATTGACGGACGTCTCATCAGAAAAAAACGTTATATGATTCCACTCAATGATTCTCTAACTATTGAATTAGATATCTTTGAAGACGATTTGGCTCCACTGCTTCTGGCTGAAGTAGAATTTCCAGATGAAGCTTCGGCACTCTCTTTCACACCACCAGAATGGTTTGGAACAGATGTTACATTCTCCAGCGAATATCACAACAGTACTCTTAGTTTAAAATAGTCTGATTATATTGTTAATTTTATTTAAAAGCAACATATTGTTGCTTTTTCTTATTTTGCCACATTTCGGCGCATATTCTTTTATTTATTGAACAAATTGTTATGATGTAAACATATTTTTGATTCAATGGAGGAAACATCAATGGCCAATATCCAATTGACCGAGAATCTTCGTATTCTGCGTGAGCGAAGTAATCTTAAGCAGGATGAATTTAGCAGATATCTGAATATTTCTCGTCAGACATATTCCAATTACGAGCGTGGCACACGCACCCCTGATCTGGAATTACTCAAATCAATTGCTGACTTTTATCATATTACCATTGATGAACTTTTATTCTGTAACGGCTACAAGATTCCTCTGTATTCCATGCAGCCCGATAGAATTTCCGAGGGCGAAATTCCGTATATTAAATGCAAAAAATCCGATAATATCATCTATCTCTCCGATGAAGAGCTAAAGCTTTTACTTCTTTTTCGTGCTGCTTCTGACGAAGTGAGACAGATTATTACCGGCTTTCTTGCAAATTCAAATAATCGGGAAGAATAACAGATTGGGAAGAGATCTCATCTGTTATTCTTCCATGACAAATTCATCATGTACTGCATTCATAGCTTTATCAATATCTTTCTCAGCTACGAGTACTGTAATACGAATTTCTGATGTTGAAATCATGTTGATATTGACTCTGGAATTGTACAGCGCCTCGAACATTCTGGATGCAACTCCCGGATTGCTCATCATTCCTGCTCCTACAACAGATAATTTTGCCACATCTTTGTTGTATGTAATATCCTTAATCGTAAGTCTTTCTTTATTCTTATCCAAAACTTCTAACGCATGTTCAAGATCATCCGAAGCAACAGTAAAGGAAATATCTTTTGTCCCCTCGCGTCCTACAGACTGTAAAATAATATCTACATTAATGTTATTGGCTGCCAATGTATCAAATACACTAAAAGCTGTCCCTGGTTTGTCTTCTACTCCGATTACAGAGATTCTTGCTGTATTTTTATCTGCTGCAACTCCTGTTACTAACAGTTTTTCCATTCCTGTTCCCTCCCCTACTACGGTTCCTTCTGTCTGATTGAGACTAGATCTGACTACCAGCTCTACATTGTATTTTTTTGCCATCTCGACTGAACGGTTGTGAAGTACTTTCGCTCCAAGGCTCGCCAGCTCCAGCATCTCATCATAAGTAATAAAATCTAATTTTTTTGCATTCTTTACAATTCTCGGATCAGCTGTAAAGACTCCATCAACATCTGTATAAATCTCACATTTGTCTGCATGAAGTACCGCAGCAAGCGCAACTGCAGTTGTGTCTGAACCACCTCGTCCAAGTGTTGTAATATCGTCATACTTATTCACACCCTGGAATCCTGTTACGATCACAATCTTTCTGGAATCCAGTTCATGTCTGATACGCTTAGTATCTACACGTTTAAATCTTGCATTTCCATAACGTGATGTTGCATGCATCGCAACCTGGAATGCATTTAGAGATACCGCTGGCACATCCAGTGCCTGCATAGCCATAGCCATCAATGATACTGACACTTGTTCGCCTGTTGTCAAAAGCATATCTAACTCACGCTTCTTTGCATCTGGGTTGATGGAATTTGCAAGTTCAATCAGCTCATCTGTTGTATCTCCCATCGCAGAAAGCACGACTACCACATCATGCCCTGCTTTATAGTCTTCAATGCAGCGTCTTGCCACATTAAATATTCGTTCTTTATTGGCAACAGAAGTCCCGCCAAATTTTTTAACGATCAGCATAGTTTCTCCCTTTCCCTAATCTTCAATACGGATCATATGAAGAATCTGGTCTTCATAACTCTTCGCTCTTGTATCATAATCACCTTCCATCATGATCGGAGTCACAAATCCAAACTCTCCGTCCAGACCGTCAACCTTCACGATTTCAACATCCCCAAAGGAATAACGGATATCTTCAATCTTCTCCTCCACGTTCCCTTTCATACGGATAAAGAATCGTCTCTTCATGGAAGATTTATCTTCCAGACGGAGTTTCTCTTCTTTCCACATAGTCATCACATTGCGGTTCAGGTTCTTGGCCGCTTCCACTACATCGGATACAACAGCACTTGCCGTTGGAAGTTTTCCTGCCCCGCTTCCATAGAACATCGCATCTCCCAAGACATTTCCATGAACGAAAATTGCATTGAAAACACCATTTACATTGTAAAGCGGGTGATCCGGATAAAGCATGCAAGGTGCGACCATCGCGCCAAGTCTTCCGGCATGTGTCTTGCTGGAAGCCAAAAGCTTGATTGTAGTTCCCATAGCCTTTGCATATCTCATATCTTCTACTGTAATCTTTGTAATTCCTTCACAGTAAATATCTTCAAAATCTACCTGCTGACCGGAAATCAGAGATGACAAAATTGCAATCTTTCTGCAGGCATCGTATCCTTCTACATCTGCCTCCGGATTTCGCTCTGCATATCCGTTATCCTGTGCTTCCTTTAATACAGAAGCATAATCTGCTCCTTCATAGAACATCTTCGTCAACATATAATTCGTCGTGCCATTGAGGATTCCGGTAATTTCTTCAATCTCATCTGCTGTCAGTGAAGAATTAAGCGGACGGATAATCGGAATACCACCGCCTACACTCGCCTCAAACAGAAAATTTATGTTCTTTTCTTTTGCAATAGAAAGCAATTCTGCACCGTGCTTTGCCACAAGTGCCTTATTGGAAGTTACGACACATTTTCCGGCAAGAAGGCTTCTTTTCACAAAGGTATACGCTGGCTCGATTCCTCCCATGACTTCCACAACGATCTGGATCTCATCATCAGAGATAATTGTCTCAAAATCATGAATTACTTTTTCCTGTATCGGATCTTCTGGAAAATCCCTGATGTCCAACACATATTTTACATTCAGTGCATCCCCGATTCTCTGGGCAATGCGCTCACCATTGGTATCAATAACTTCCACAACACCTGAACCAACTGTACCATACCCCATCACTGCTATATTTATCATACCGTTCCTCCCTTTTCACCGCCTGATACATATTTTAAATAGGCGTTTATAAACATATCAAGATCTCCGTCAAGAACCGCCGTAACATTGCCATTTTCCACATTCGTTCTGTGGTCTTTTACCAACGTGTATGGCTGCATAACATAGGACCTTATCTGATTACCGAATCCGATGTCTTTTACTTCTCCCCGGATATCTGATACTTTTTCTGCCTGTTCCTGCTCCTGCAGCAGCTTTAATTTTGCCTTCAACATCTGCATAGCTTTTTCTTTATTATGATGCTGTGATCTTTCATTCTGGCATTGAACTACAATTCCTGTCGGCAAATGCGTGATTCGGATTGCAGAAGATGTCTTATTGACATGTTGTCCACCAGCCCCGCTTGCACGATAGGTATCAATTTTCAGATCATCATCTAAAATATCAATATCAATGTCTTCTTCAATATCCGGCACCACATCGCAGGAAGCAAAAGAAGTCTGTCTTTTTCCCGCTGAATTAAATGGCGAAATTCTTACAAGCCGATGTACACCTTTTTCTGATTTCAGATAGCCATAGGCATTGTCTCCAACTACTTCAAATGTAATATTTTTTATTCCGGTAATATCTCCATCCAGATAGTCCAGTACCTGAACCGAAAATCCTTTTGTCTGAAACCACCTGGTATACATACGGTACAGCATGTTCACCCAGTCACATGCCTCCGTTCCGCCTGTTCCGGCATGTAATGTCATAATCGCATTGCAGGAATCATATTCTCCAGATAACAATGTCTCAATTCTGAGTTTTTCAAAATCTTCCTCAAAATGAGCAATATCCTTTTCAATTTCCTTCACCATCGAGCGGTCTTCCTCTTCATCAACCATCTCAATCAGTGTACAGATATCATCATACTCCGAATATAATGCATGGATCACTTTCAAATGTTCCTGAAGATCTTTTAATTCTTTCATGATTTTTTGTGATTCTTCCGGCGCATCCCAGAATCCCGGTTCTTCTATCTTACGTTCCAGTTCCTCAACCCTGTTCTCTTTGCCGGAAATGTCAAAGTGAATCCCTCATTTCGGCAAGAGGTTCTTCATAGGAGTTCATAATTCCCTTATACTGTTCTAATTCAATCACACTGCCTCACCTCTTTCTTTTTTATGTTTTTAACTTACTGCATAACGACATCTCTCCCGTCACTTTTCGCAACGGGAGATTCATCCCTTTTTCGATCTGTCTGTTATTTATTTCTTCCACAGCACTGTTTGTACTTCTTACCACTTCCACATGGGCAAGGGTCATTTGGATAGATTTTCTTGCTTTCCCGCTTCTTCGGCTCACGAAGAGCTGTGTCATCTTTATTGGTTCCAGTTACTTTTGCGACCTGCTCGCGCTCAGCTTTCTGCTCGATTCTTACATGCATCAAAGTTCTGACTGTTGTCTCTGTAATTGCCTGAGTCATCTCGCCGAACATATCATATCCAAGCATCTTATACTCAATCTTCGGATCACGGTTACCGTAAGCCTGAAGACCGATTCCCTGACGGAGCTGATCCATATCGTCAATATGATCCATCCATTTTGCATCAATAACTTTTAAAAGCACGACACGTTCCAGCTCACGGATATGCTCTGGCTCCGGAAACTCTGCTTCTTTTGCTTCATATGCTTTTGCTGCGCGCTCTTTTAACAGATGCTTCAGCTCTTTCTGTCCCATGCCTTTGACATCATCCGGTGTCACCGGTGCCATCGGAATGACCGCTCCTATTACACGGTTCAATTCAATCAGATCCCAGTCCTCATAGTCCTGATCGACTGAAACTTCAGCATCTACAGTATTCTCAATGTAATCGTTAATCATATGGAAGATGGAATCACGCATATTCTCGCCATCCAGCACACGTCTTCTCTCTTCGTAGATGATTTCTCTCTGCTCATTCATAACCTGGTCGTACTCTAACAGATTCTTACGAATTGCAAAGTTATTGCTCTCAATCTTCTGCTGAGCTTTCTCAATCGCACTGGAAAGCATCTTATGCTCGATCTGCTCACCTTCTTCTACTCCAAGCGTCTCAAACACCTGCATCAGTCTCTCAGAACCGAACAGTCTCATTAGGTCATCTTCCAGAGAAATGTAGAATCTAGATTCTCCCGGATCTCCCTGACGTCCGGAACGGCCACGTAACTGGTTATCAATACGTCTGGATTCGTGACGCTCAGTACCGATGATCTTTAATCCACCGGCTTCTCTTGACTCATCATCCAGCTTGATATCTGTACCACGACCGGCCATATTCGTTGCGATTGTGACAGCATCGTGAATACCTGCCTGCGCCACGATCTCAGCCTCCAGTTCATGATACTTAGCATTCAATACATTATGCTTAATTCCTCTTCGTTTGAGCATGCCGCTTAAAAGTTCAGAAGTCTCAATTGTAATTGTACCAACAAGCACTGGCTGATGATTTGAATGTGCTTTCTCAATTTCATCACATACTGCTTTGAATTTTTCCTTCTTTGTCTTGTATACGGCATCTTCCAAGTCTTTTCTCGCAACCGGACGATTGGTTGGAATCTCAATTACATCCATTCCATAAATCTCACGGAACTCCTTCTCCTCAGTAAGAGCCGTACCTGTCATACCGGCTTTCTTCTCAAATTTGTTAAACAAGTTCTGGAAAGTAATGGTTGCCAGTGTCTTACTTTCTCTCTTAACCTTCACATGCTCTTTTGCTTCGATTGCCTGATGAAGTCCGTCAGAATAACGGCGTCCCGGCATAATACGTCCGGTAAACTCGTCAACGATGAGTACTTCATCGTCTTTTACAACATAATCCTGGTCACGGAACATCAGATTATGTGCACGCAGTGCAAGGATAATATTATGCTGGATTTCCAGGTTTTCCGGATCAGCCAGGTTCTCAATATGAAAGAACTTTTCAACTTTCTTTACCCCATCTTCTGTCAGGTTGATATTCTTCTCTTTTTCATTAACGATAAAATCACCAGTCTCTTCAATATCCTCGCCCATAATGGCATTCATCTTACTGAATTCACCACTCGCCTCGCCTTTTTCCAACTGACGCGCAAGAATATCGCATGCTTCATATAGCTTGGTAGATTTATCACTCTGACCGGAAATGATCAGTGGTGTTCTCGCCTCATCAATCAATACGGAATCGACCTCATCGATGATAGCATATTTCAGTCCACGCTGAACGAGCTGCTCTTTATAAATAACCATGTTATCTCTCAGATAATCAAATCCGAGTTCGTTGTTCGTTACATAAGTAATATCGCAATTGTATGCAGCACGTCTCTCATCATTATCCATGCTATTCAATACAACTCCGACAGTCAGTCCCAGGAACTCATGAACCTGTCCCATCCACTCAGCATCACGCTTTGCCAGATAGTCGTTGACTGTTACAATATGCACCCCCTCACCGGTCAATGCATTCAAATAAGCCGGAAGTGTAGAAACCAGTGTCTTACCTTCACCAGTCTTCATCTCAGAAATACGTCCCTGATGAAGAATAATTCCTCCGATCAACTGTACTCTGTAATGCTTCATGCCAAGTGTACGTCCTGCCGCCTCACGCACAACTGCAAACGCCTCTGGCAGAATATCATCCAGTGTCTCTGTGTCTTTCAGACGGCTCTTAAATTCCTGTGTCTTATTCTTAAGCTCCTCGTCGGAAAGCTGCTCCATCTGCGGCCCCAACGCTTCAATCTCATCTACAATGGGATAGATACGCTTTAACTCATTTTCACTATGTGTTCCAAAAATTTTTTGCAATAAGCCCATATCTATACATTACTCCTTGTCCGTAAATTTACTCAGTATCCATTCTATCACTATCAAGAATGCAATTCAACCAATTTACAAAGTGTTTTCAAACTGTTCACACTTAAAATATTTTCTCATCATTCAAGAATTCTCTCGCATTCTTGTTGCGAACTAAGCTGCATAAATTCTATACTAATATTTTTTAATCTGCTCATATGGAAGATGTCCTCCAAAAAGATCCAGCGCACTTCCTATTGTAAAATCCACTTTTCCACCTGTCTTTTTTCTAAAATGTTCAATGTCCTCAAGACTTGCGATTCCTCCTGCATAAGTCACTGGTATCATATCGAACTCTCCAAGAATTTTTGCCAGCTCTTCATCAATTCCGGCTGATTTTCCTTCTACATCTACACCATGCACCAGATATTCATCGCAATATCCGGCAATTTCCCTTAAAACTTCCTGTGTCAGTTTTACATCCGTAAACTTCTGCCAGCGGTCTGTCACTATATAATAACCGTCTTCTTTTTTCCTGCAGCTCAAATCAATGACAACATTTTCTTTTCCCACCGCATGTTTAAGTTTTTCCATATTTTCCCAATTTATCTTCCCGTCGCGGAACACATAAGATGTTACGATCACATGGCTTGCCCCTGCCTCCAGAAACTCTTCTGCATTTTCGGCATGGATTCCACCGCCCACCTGAAGTCCTTTTGGATATGCGCCAAGTGCCAGTATTGCCTGTGCTTTCGTTTCTCTATAATATTCTGAAGATACCGGATTTAAAAGTATCACATGTCCCCCTATAAGTCCGTCTTTCTGATACATTTTTGCATAATAATCCGCATTTTCAGAGGCCGTGAAATTTTCCTTTGCCTGATTTCCCTGATCAGTAAGACTTGCGCCTACAATTTGTTTGACTTTTCCATTATGTATGTCTATACAAGGTCTGAAATGCATGAAAAAACTCCTTCCCTTATCTAAAAGAAAAGCCACACTCTCACAGGGACAAATCCATTTATCCCCGAAAAATGTGACCTTGTCTTCTTATCTTACATTCTTTTCTTATCTGTCGTTCACATTGTCATTACCAGTCGTCGCATCATTCACTGTGTTATTGTTTGTGTTTTTCTGGTTATCCGACCGTCCATCACCATCCAGATCATCGACTACATCGCCTACGCCTTTTCCGACATCGTTAATTCCATCTTCCAGGCCGTCACCGATTTTGTCCATGGCACTATCACCAGTCTGTGTGTCATTCGCGCCATTGTCATTCACCACATCATTCTGCCCTGCTCCATTATCATTTGAATTTCCTGCACAGGCAGTAACTGAAACCAAAATACCAACACACATCATAATCAACAATAACTTTTTTAACCGTTTCATAATTTTCGTCTCCTTTTCCGTATAGAATGCTACATGCAAATACTTCACTTGCTGATAGTAATATCTGCATTTTACAGTTTTCTATACCTTTTTAGAGATTGACATTATTTTACAGTCGTTCTGCAATGCGTCCGCTTCTGTATGCCTCCAGGAGAAATTCCAGATCATGGATCTGTTCTACCAGTTCTTTTCCCACATCCGTGTCTAAAACAGACTGGCGCTTTGATACAATTTCTGTCACAATGGTATCAGAATGAATATCTGTTTCATTTTCAATTGCTGATTCTTTCGATTCAAACGGCTCATGGGCACTTAAAATCATACCATAAGAATTATAGATCAGCGTATAGCCTGCAATTCCGGTCTGTTTCTGATATGCTCTTGAAAATCCTCCGTCGATAACAAATACTTTGCCTCCACATTTCATCGGATTTTCTCCATTCTTGGATTTTACCGGCATATGACCATTGATGATATGACTAAAGGAATGCTCTAGTCCGAATTCTTTCAAAATACGGTCGACCACCT
The DNA here is from genome assembly GCF_000420885.1 of Dorea sp. AGR2135. NCBI lineage: Bacteria > Bacillati > Bacillota > Clostridia > Lachnospirales > Lachnospiraceae > Dorea > Dorea sp. AGR2135. Next base: position 57,153 of record NZ_ATVU01000017.1, read on the forward strand.
TATCATTTTCCAAAAAATCATAATAAGGATTCTTTTTCTCCTTATGTGTCTCTTTTTCTGCCAGGAAATATCGCTCAAACGTTGCCATCTTGTCCTTACCGAACAGCGGTGAATTCTCACTGAGCCAGATATACCACATCATATCCTTCCCACGCTTTCGTTCCTTCTCGTCAATGGCATAAAATCCCTTTCTCACATAGCTTTCCAGCACCTCATAAAGTGCCTTTCCTTTGTAAGAACGCCCGTATATTTTTACTGACTTAAAACTTCCATCTTCATTCAGCGGAATACACCCGTGATACAACAAGTTGTTATTGTATACTTTGTATAATCCACCTTTACTTAAAAGAAAATGCATATGGCTCTGTAATTTTTCGCAGTTGACAAATGCCTGTGTCAGACGATCCAGCACCTCTTCTTCGGCTTCTGTCAATGCATATGGCCGTTTTGGATCGATCGTCGGGAAGTTTTTATCCAGAAGTTCATATGTTTTTCCATCCAACTCGATCAAACCATTTTCATAATCAATCAGATGCAAAAGATTTCGGTGTTCCAGCTTAAATCCAGGATTTTTTTTGATAATCTGTCCTTCTATCTTAAACTGGATAATAGAAATCGCCTTATGCATCTTCATGTTCAGCATTGTTTCACTGGGGTCATAGTCCGGATCATCCTTCAGTTCAAAGCAGCTGCATGGATCATCCCGATATGTGTTCAGTGCAAATGTAGCAAGCGGCAGGAGGTTAATTCCATAGCCATCCTCCAAAATCTCCAGATTTGCATATCTTGCACAGATGCGGACAACATTTGCAACACAGCCCTGTTGTCCTGCTGCCGCCCCCATCCAGAGTACGTCATGATTTCCCCATTGGATATCCATAGAATGATAACCCATCAGCTTGTCCATAATAATATGTGGTCCTGGCCCACGATCATAAATATCTCCTACAATATGCAGATGATCTACAGTAAGTCTCTGGATCAATTCACTCAAAGCCACAATAAACTCTTCGGAACGTTTGATCCGGATGATCGTATCTACAATAGAATTATAATAGGACTCCTTATCCAGAACATCTGCTTTCTCTGTAATCAATTCCTCAATGACATAAGCAAATTCCGGAGGCAGGGCTTTTCTGACTTTAGATCTGGAATACTTACTTGAAGTCCGCTTGCAGATTTCAATCAGACGATACAACGTAATCTTATACCAGTCCTCCATATTTTCTTCTTTTTTCTTAATGAGCTCCATCTTCTCTCTTGGATAATAAATAAGAGTAGCAAGGGTCTTCTTATCCTTACTACTCATAGTATTTCCGAAGACTTCGTCAATTTTTCTACGAACTGCTCCCGATCCATTCTTAAGAACATGGGAAAATGCTTCATATTCCCCATGGATATCCGTAAGAAAATGTTCCGTACCTTTTGGCAAATTTAAAATTGCCTGTAAGTTAATAATCTCTGTTGATGCCTTAGCAATGGTCGGATACAGTTGAGAAAGTCTCTCCAAATAACGTGCTTCTAAATCTTTCATAACCTCTCCTTTATATAATATGGTTGTTTTTTCCAACTAACTATAATATTTACGGATTGCTTTGTGCTTTGCACTCCTGCAATCTGCCCCAAGATTCCTCGTAATATTATTTTAATACTACGTCTGACATATCGTATTTTCCTGCCTCTTTTCCAGCAAGGAATTTTGCAGCCTCTACAGCACCTTTTCCAAATACAGTTCTGGAGTATGCTGTATGTTTGAACTCAATCACTTCATCTATTCCTGCAAAGAGTACTTCATGTTCCCCAACAATTGTACCTCCGCGCACGGCTGATATTCCAAGTTCTTTTTTATCACGTTTCTTTCTGACCTGACTTCTGTCATAGACATACTCGTACTGTCCATCTGCCGCCTCATTGATAGAATCTGCAAGAGCGATTGCAGTTCCACTTGGGGCATCCAATTTCTGGTTGTGATGCTTCTCAACAATTTCAATATCATAACCTGCCGGAGACAGTACTTTTGTCGCCTCTTTCAAAAGCTGCATCAAAAGATTGATTCCAAGTGACATATTGGCAGAACGAAGAACTGCTACCTTCTTGGATGCTTCTTCTACCTCCTGAAGCTGTTCCTCTGAAAGTCCTGTTGTGCAAAGAACAACAGGAATCTGTTTTTCTACGCAATAATCCAAAAGTCCGTCTACTGCCTTTGCATTTGAAAAATCAATCACAACATCTGCTTCTACATCACACTTTTCGATACTTTCGAACACTGGATATTCATTTACAACTTCCGTATATACATCCACTCCTGCCACAATCTCTACCTCTGCATCTTCTTTTGCAAGTGTAGTGATCGCACGTCCCATCTTGCCATTGCAGCCATGCATAATCGCACGTACCATAATATTTTTCCTCCTTGTCTTTTTACATGACAGAAAAGGATATCACCCGGGATATCCTTTTATCTGTAATTATCATTCCTGCTGCCATTCTTAAAAATCTCTATGCCAGTTCAATTCCAAAACCCTTCATGGCCTGTGCCAGTGCTTTTGTGTGTTCTGGTGAAAGTTCAGTTAATGGCATGCGAAGCGGTCCGCAGTCTTTTCCCATAAGTTCCATTGCTTTCTTAACAGGAATCGGATTTACTTCACAGAAAAGCTTCTCAATAAGCGGAATTGCTTTTAACTGAAGGTCCAGACTTCCTTTCATATCTCCCTCAAAAAACTTCGCACAGATATCATGCGTCTCCTTTGGAGCTACATTAGAAAGAACCGAGATCACTCCCTTTGCTCCCAGAGAAAGTAATGGTACGATTTGATCATCATTTCCTGAGTACAGATCAATGTTACCATCTGTCAGAGACATGATCTTTGCAACCTGGGAAATATTTCCAGATGCCTCTTTTACACCTACAATATTGTCAACATTCTTTACAAGTTCTGCCACAGTAGCCGGCTCAATATTACAACCTGTTCTGCTTGCAACACTATACATAATAATGGGTGCCTTCGCTTCTTTTGCTACAGCTCCATAATGTGCGATCAGTCCTGCCTGTGTGGCCTTATTATAATAAGGTGTAACAAGAAGTAATCCGTCTGCACCATAATCTGCTGCCTCCTTAGACATATCAATTGCTGTACGTGTACAATTAGAACCTGTACCTGCAATAACTGGGATTCTGCCTTTCACTCTGTCAATTGCAAACTTTACGCACTGCATATGTTCTTCTTCTGTCATTGTTGCAGACTCGCCAGTTGTTCCACAGATTACAATACAATCTGTTCCATTATTGCAGTGGTAATCAAGCAGTGCATCTAACTTATCATAATTAATACTTCTTTCTCCATCATCATTAAATGGTGTGACAATTGCCACTCCAGCTCCAGTAAATATAGCCATCGTACTCCTCCTGACTTTTCATGCGTTTTAAATTTTCTGTCATGATTCATTATTAATTGAAATTCTAGCATCATTATCAAGGGATGTCAATGAAAGACTATACTTCTAAACAAGTTGCGAACATTCTGACCTACCCATTTTTTATATTTCCACACATTCCAGTTTACTTACAGATACCTCATACGCGGTTCTCTCTTCCGTCAGCGTATCCGATAACTTCTTTATATAAGTACGACTCTGTATTCTGCCTATGATCTGCACATGCTCTCCTACTTCAAATGCAGAAGCATATCTCGCATTTCTTCCCCAGCAGATACATGGTATGTAATCTGATTTTCCATATGGTCTGTTCACCGCCAGCAAAAGGTCAGCGATTTCTCTCCCAAGTGGAGTTTTCCGATAGACCGGAAGTTTACAGATATAGCCGTCCAGGAAAATGCTATTCGTCTTCGCTCCATCCAGTTCTTCATCAATAAACTCCAACTCTCTTACAAATACAGATAATACAAGCCGATTTTTTTGCTCTTCATGTCTGTTATAAGACCGGAACTGACCATTCACCATAATATACTCACCTGTATAATCTCTTGTCACATCAATCAGACGCTCCGAAATCATCAGTGGAATCCGGTCTTCCGAGTTGCTCAGACGCTTCACCTTTACCTCTACCATATAAAATCCTTCCCCGAATACCTCATGGCTGAAAGTAAAATCTGAAGCAATCTCTCCCATAATCGTCACCTGGTTATTTTCAATAATCTTATCTGACATAATTTTAAGTTCTCCTTCCTCTAAAACGTATTTCCTATGGTCTTTAATAATCTATGCTTAAAGTACAGAATTTAGAACAACTTTTTTAACTCTTGTAAAATTTCAAAAATGTGGTAGACTAATAAAGTTGTATATATTAAATTAGAAGTGTTTACAAGTGAAGATTCAAAGAAAAGGATGTTATAAAATGAAGACAAAACGCGAAGATGTAAGAAATATCGCAATTATCGCCCATGTTGACCACGGTAAAACGACACTGGTAGATGAATTATTAAAGCAAAGCGGCGTATTCCGTGAAAATCAGGCCGTTGAGGAACGTGTCATGGATTCCAACGATATTGAAAGAGAACGTGGAATCACTATTCTTTCTAAAAATACTGCCGTTACTTATAACGGGGTGAAGATTAATATCATTGACACACCTGGACATGCTGATTTCGGCGGCGAAGTAGAACGTGTCCTTAAAATGGTAAACGGAGTTATTCTCGTAGTTGATGCATTTGAAGGTGCTATGCCACAGACAAAGTTCGTTCTCAGAAAAGCAATGGAATTAAAACTTCCTGTTATTGTATGCATCAACAAAATCGATCGGCCAGAAGCAAGAGCTGAGTCTGTTATCGATGAAGTTCTGGAACTTCTCATTGATCTTGGTGCATCGGATGAACAGCTTGACTGTCCGTTCGTATATGCTTCTGCAAAAGCTGGTGTTGCTGCTTTAGAGCTGACAGATGACATGAAAGATATGAAACCACTGTTTGATACAATCTTAGACTATATTCCTGCACCGGAAGGCGACCCGGAAGCTCCGACTCAGGTTCTTATCAGTACAATTGATTACAATGAGTATGTAGGACGTATCGGTGTTGGTAAAGTAGATAACGGTACGATCGCAGTGAACCAGGATATGGTTGTTGTCAACCATCATGATCCGGACAAACAGCAGAAAGTTAAAATCAGTAAGCTCTACGAATTCGATGGTCTGAAAAAAGTAGAAGTAAAAGAAGCAACCATCGGTTCCATTGTAGCAATTTCTGGTATTTCCGACATTTCCATCGGAGATACACTCTGCTCTCCTGAAAATCCGGTAGCCATTCCGTTCCAGAAGATTTCAGAGCCTACGATTTCCATGGACTTCATGGTAAATGACAGCCCATTTGCCGGACAGGAAGGAAAATTTGTGACTTCCCGTCACCTGCGTGACCGTCTGATGCGTGAGCTGAATACAGATGTCAGCCTTCGTGTCGAAGATACAGAGAACATGGATTCTTTCAAAGTTTCTGGTCGTGGCGAACTTCACCTTTCTGTTCTTATTGAGAATATGAGACGTGAAGGATACGAATTTGCTGTCAGCAAGGCAGAAGTTCTTTATAAGAAAGATGAAAATGGTAAGCTCTTAGAGCCTATGGAGATTGCATACATCGATATGCCAGACGAATTTACTGGTGTTGTCATCGAGAAACTGAGCCAGAGAAAAGGCGAACTTCAGACGATGGGTGCCGGAAATGGCGGATATACCCGTCTTGAGTTCCGTATTCCTTCCCGTGGACTCATTGGATACCGTGGGGATTTCATGACTGATACAAAGGGAAATGGAATCATGAACACAGCATTTGACGGCTACGCACCATACAAAGGTGATATTCAGTATCGAAAACAGGGATCTCTGATCGCATTTGAGACTGGAGAATCTGTAACTTACGGACTTTATATTGCCCAGGAGCGTGGGCAGTTATTCATTGGCGCAGGTGAAAAAGTTTACTCCGGTATGGTCATCGGACAGAATGCAAAGACAGATGATATCGAGATTAATGTCTGCAAGACAAAACATCTTACAAACACTCGTTCTTCCAGTGCAGATGAGGCTCTCCGCCTGACACCTCCGAGAGTATTAAGTCTGGAGCAGGCAATCGATTTTATCGACACTGACGAGCTTCTGGAAGTTACACCTGACAATTTGAGAATCCGCAAGAAAATTCTGGATCCTAAGATGAGAAAAAGAAGCAACCTGAAATAATAAAATACTATTCAAGACTTGAAGCTGTCCGTATACATTTTTGTTGCGGACAGTTTTTTGAATCTTTTGACCGTGTTCTTCATATTTTCTACATCCTTTCCAAATTCTATATTGGCAAGACTACTCCGATACTTTATACTCTATATCGTAGATTTTTACTACTTACTTATTACTAATTCCCAAGGAGACAAAAAACATATGAAAGAATCTATATCTGTATTTTTAAAACGGCTGTCTGATATTTTGGAATTTGTTATTTCATTTATATTGACCGCCGGTATTATCTTATTGTGTCTGCGTGTAGCCGGTGCGATTTACAAAATTCCAGATTTAAATGTCTGGCCTAACTACGAAGATCTTCTGGAAACTTGCTTCAATCTGATCATCGGTGTCGAGCTTATTAAAATGATGTACTCTCACTCCCCACAGACAGTTTTCGAAGTTCTCTTATTTGCAATTGCAAGACAAATCATCATCGATCATTCTTCCATCTGGAGCAGTCTTGTCGGTGTCTGCGCAATCGCTGTATTATTTGCCACACGTAAATTCTTATTCTGTAATTTTGATGATGCTGACAAATACATCTTCCACGCATCTGCAAAAGCAAAAAATATTGCCAGGCTTCTTTCCATTGACCTTCCGTATTCAGAAAACGATACACTGGAAGAGGTGATGCTTGATCAGTTAAAAAAAGAAAATATAAATAACGAGATCGGAGCCTGTGTTTTCTTCAAAAGCTTCGGTCTACGCATCGCAAAAAAATCTGATGGAAAAATTTCAAGAATTGAAGTAATACGTGCTATACATTAACAACAAAACGTGCTATACTATATCTATCAGATAGATTACCGTTCTGGCCACCAACTGTCAGATATTAACGTCTGAAAAAACGTAGCAAAGGAGTTGGACAATATGAAATTCATTATTATTGGAAAGAACATTGACGTAACACCAGGATTAAAAGATGCTGTAGAGAGCAAATTAGGAAAATTACAGCGTTACTTCACACCTGACACAGAGATTCATGTAACACTCAGCGTTCAGAAAGAACATCAGAAGATTGAGGTTACAATCCCTGTAAAAGGCAACATCATTCGTTCCGAGCAGGAAAGCGACGATATGTATGTATCCATCGACCTGGTAGAAGAAGTCATCGAGCGTCAGCTCAGAAAATATAAAAACAAACTGGTAGCAAAGAATCAGGAAGGTAACAACTTCAGCAAGACTCTTTTTGAGACAGAAGAGTCAATTGAAGACGGTGAAGTAAAAATTGTCCGCACAAAAAGATTCGGAATCAAACCAATGTATCCTGAAGACGCATGCGTACAGATGGAATTACTTGGACATAACTTCTTTGTATTCTTCAATGCTGAGAATGAAGAAGTTAACGTAGTATATAAGAGAAAAGATGGATCTTTCGGATTAATCGAACCAGAATTCTCATAAAGCAACAAGCAAGACATAAAAATAACAAGAACGACCGGAGAGTGTTTACATTCTCCGGTCGTTCTTGTTATTTTTATGTATGGCGACTGCCATGGCCGAGAGGCAGCGTCGCGGCATCGAGGCTCTTGCTTGTTGCTTTTTTCTATATGCCGACTGCCATGGCCGAGAGGCAGCGTCGCGGCATCGAGGCTCTTGCTTGTTGCTTTTTTCTATATGCCGACTGCCATGGCCGAGAGGCAGCGTCGCGGCATCGAGGCTCTTGCTTGTTGCTTTTTTCTATATGCCGACTGCCATGGCCGAGAGGCAGCGTCGCAGAAGCTTTGCTCTTACGCCACTATCTGCGGCTCCCCATCAATCTGTGCGAACCAGCACTCATCGCCTTCTTCCATTTTTACTCTTCCATTCGTTCCTTCTGTAATCTCTGCTTCCACAGTCTTTACCTCTCCCAAAGGCAATAAAACACTTAATTCCACATTTTCCGTATAAATACGATCAATCAGCTTGATTCCACGTTGTCCCAAAATATACTGCACTTTTCCAAGACCATTATAATCTGTCTTAATATTCAGTTTAAGTCCCCGGATTCTGGTTATAATTACAGATGCACGGATTCCCGCCTGTGCAGAAGAAGAATAAGCTCTTACAAGCCCTCCGGTTCCAAGAAGTGTTCCTCCAAAGTAGCGGGTCACAACAACTACTATATTGCGGATTTCTTCCCCAAGAAGAACATCCAGCATAGGTTTTCCGGCAGTGCCGCCAGGTTCTCCGTCATCACTGCATCTTGCAAGCTGTCCTCTCTCTCCGATGACATACGCAAAACAGTTATGTCTCGCATCCCAATATTTTTTCTTCATTGCTTCTATAAAAGCAAGTGCTTTTTCTTCGCTTTCTACCGGAGCAACTGTCGCAATAAATCTGGACTTTTTTTCTATAATTTCATCCTGTCCACCTTTATACACAACTTTATATTTTTCCAACATATTTACATAACTCCCTTGATTTTTCATTCATACATATTACGCTTAAGAAGTCTTTTTTTTACTTCCTACCACATTACTATATCAAACTTCTTAAGATTTTCCATAGAAAATATGAAGTTTTCATTTTTTTCTTTATTTCAAATAGCTAATTTGCTATAATAACCTGGTATAAAGGAGGCATATACGCATGAATTATGGTAAGAAAAAAGCCGCAAAGCGCCAGAAGCAGATTACGTCAAAGTCTGCTATGCAGGCAAAGCGTGTAGGAGTCCGATTATTTAAGGCACTCCTTCTTTGCATCATCGTGGTTGCAATCGCCGGTGTTGCCGGTGGCGGACTATTTGTGAAAAAGATTATTGACAATTCTCCGGATATTACACCTGATGATGTAAAACCACAGGGATTTACAACTTTAGTGTACGCTGACGACGGAACAACTGAAATTGAACGTTTTGTTGCCGCAGGTTCTAACCGTGTATATAAAACAATCGATGAGATTCCGGCAGATCTTCAGCATGCATTTGTTGCTATCGAGGATGAACGTTTTTATGAGCATAACGGAATTGATATCAAAGGTATTGTCCGTGCCGGTGTTTCTCTTATTTCCGGGGGATCCCAGGGAGCCAGTACACTGACACAGCAGCTCATAAAAAATAATGTCTTTCCGAACTTTGTAAATGAAAAGACATTCTACGATAAGCTACAGCGAAAACTCCAGGAACAGTTCCTTGCCGTTTCCATCGAAAAGCAGATGAGTAAAGATGAGATTATGGAAGCTTATCTGAACACCATCAACTTAGGACAGAACTGTCTCGGTGTTCAATCTGCTGCGAAAAGATATTTCAACAAAGATGTTTCAGAACTGACTCTTTCTGAAAGTGCTGTTATTGCAGGTATTACACAGAGTCCTGGTAACCTGAATCCAATCACGAACCCTCAAAAGAACCAGAAGCGTCGTGATAAGGTTCTTAAGAATATGCTGAAACAGGGATATATCGATCAGGCTGCTTATGATGAAGCAATGGCAGATGATGTATATGCAAGAATCCAGTCTGTTAACGAAACCCAGACAGATTCTTCCAACGCATACAGTTATTTTGTAGATGCACTTGCAGATCAAGTCATGAATGACCTGCAGAATCAATGTGGTTTTTCAGAAACACAGGCTTACAATGCTGTTTACAGTGGAGGTCTTAGCATTTACTCCACTCAGAATCAGTCTCTTCAGCAGATTTGTGACGAAGAATCCAACGATGATTCCAATTATCCATCAAATATCGAATATGGTCTCGACTATGCACTGACTGTCACGCGTGCAGATGGAAGTACTGAGAATTACTCTTCCGGCCACATCAAAAAATATGTAAAAGAAACCTATAACAAAGATCAAGGACTTTTATATAAAAGTGAAGATGCCGCCCGTGCGATGGTAGAAGAATGGAAATCTACCATCGCTCAGGAAGGTGATACTTACAATGAAGTTATAAACATCTCACCACAGCCACAAGCTTCCATTACTTTGATGGATCAGTATACCGGTCAGATCAAAGCCATGGTCGGTGGCCGAGGTGCCAAATCAACCAGTCTAGGACTGAATCGTGCATACAAAGGTTCCAAGAGACAACCTGGATCTACTTTTAAAATCCTGGCTGCTTATGCACCGGCTCTGGATCTGGGCGAGATGACACTTGCTTCTGTCATTGATGATAAAAATTATGATGTTGGCGGTGGAAAAACTATTAAAGGAAGTAAAGGCGATGTATCCATGCGTACCGCTATCGCACTTTCTCTCAACTCCTGTGCTGTACAGACCAGTGATCTTGTTACTCAAGATGTAGGTATGGAATATTGTGAGAAACTTGGCATCAGCACACTGGTAACTAACAAAGTAGTAAATGGAAAAACTTATTCTGATAACGCAAAAACCCTTGCCCTTGGTGGTCTGACAGATGGTGTTTATAATTACGAACTCTGTAGTGCCTATGCTGCAATTGCCAACAACGGCGTTTACAATAAACCAACTCTTTACACGAAAGTTTTAGATCATGATGGCAATGTTCTTCTTGACGGAACTGGCGAGAGTCACCAGGCAATCAAAGACAGTACAGCCGGACTTCTTACGAGTGCTCTTCAGACCGTAGTAGAGGAAGGTACCGGTAAAGCCTGCCAGTTAGATAATATGCCGGTTGCCGGTAAAACAGGTACAACAACATCCAACAAGGACTTATGGTTTGTCGGATATACACCATATTACACATGTGCTGTATGGGGTGGTTATGATGATAACAAAGAATGTAATTCCGATACAAAATTCCGTTTCCGCATCTGGAAAGGAATCATGAGCAGAGTACATGAGAATCTTGAAACAAAAGATTTTGTAATGCCAAGTTCTGTAGAGAAAAAATCCGTCTGCACAATTAGCGGATATCTGGCAACTTCCAGTTGTCCAAGTGTAACAGAATACTTTGCAACAGACAGCCTTCCAAATCAGAGTTGTCCAGGACATAAAAACTATTCTGAAGACTATGATTCTAAAGAAAATGACAGTAAGTCCAATGACACAAATAGCGATAATACTGGTAACAATACCGGTACTAATACTGGAGATAATACTGGCGGCAATACCGGTGGCGGTGATGCTGGCGGGGGTAACACTGGTGGTGATACCGGCGGCAATACCGGTGGTGGTGATACCGGCGGCAATACCGGTGGCGGTGATACCGGTGGCAATACCGGTGGCGGTGATGCTGGTGGTAACACACAATAATCATTTTGGCTTACCCCAGTATTGATAATTTAAAAATCAAAAGCAGGAGAGTGGATATCCACTCTCCTTTCCTATATTCCTATATTCGAAACATCTGCCTTCTACACTTGACTATCCAGGATCAATTTTGCAGCTCCACAGATTCCTGCATCATTTCCAAGGCTTGCAATAGCAAACTGAGTATCTTTATTTGCAAAAAAGGCTCGCTTGCGATAATATTTTTCTATATATGTAAGGAGAATTTCTCCTGCTTTTGACACTCCTCCTCCAATTACAAAAAGGCTTGGATCTACTACGACTGCTACGTCTGCTAATCCTTTCGCCAGGTATTCTCCGAATTCTTCTACAACATCTACTGCAAGCAGATCACCTTCTTTTAAGGCATCAAATACGATTTTTGCATCTATCTTATCCCAATCATAAGTTCGCAATATTGAATCTTTCTTATCAGCTGCGAGATGTTCTCTGGCAATTCTTGCAATTCCTGTTGCAGACGCATACTGTTCAAGACAGCCTTTCTTTCCGCAGCCACAACACTTTTCTTCAAAGTAATTTACACAGATATGTCCGATTTCTCCGCCAGCTCCATTGGCACCGATCAAAGGCCTTCCTCCCATGATCACTCCTCCGCCAACTCCAGTTCCAAGTGTGACCATGACCATATTCTTCTCACCATGTCCAGCACCTTTCCACATCTCACCGAGTGCCGCTACATTGGCATCATTGCCAACAACAACCTGCCAACCTGTCAGATTCTCTAATTCTTTCTTAACCTCTTTATATCCCCATCCAAGATTCGCTGTCTTTCTCACAATACCTTCCGAATTTACCGGTGCCGGAATTCCCATTCCAATTCCTATCACTTCCTCTGCCGGAATTGCTTTTTCCTGAATCTTTTCCTTTAAAGCCGTTGCTATATCTTGAAGAATGGATTCACCTTCATTTTCAGTTCTTGTAATAATCTCCCATTTATCAAGAATTTCTCCATCCACTGTAAACAATCCCAGTTTTATAGTGGTTCCCCCAACATCTGCTCCAAAACAGTATTTCATAGTTATTTTCTCCTCGTGTATATATTTTAATCTTTTTTTGTAAGACTACGTTGTACTCTCTGATATAGCTCCTGTGCAGCATTATAACCCATAGACTTCTGTCTGTGATTAATAGCAGCCGTCTCTACAATAATAGCCAGATTACGTCCTGGACGGATTGGGAGATTGTGGCAGACTACCTTATTCCCAAGAAATTCTGTATACTGATCTTCCAGTCCCAGACGATCATACTCACGCTCTTTATTCCACTCCTCCAGTGTAATAACAAGGTCAATATTCTTGGTCTCTCTGACGCTTTGAACACCGAACAAAGTCTTAACGTCCACAATTCCAATACCTCTGAGTTCAATAAAATGCCTTGTAATATCCGGCGCTGTTCCTACCAGTGTCTCATCACTGACCTTGCGGATCTCCACAACATCGTCACTGACAAGCCGGTGCCCTCTCTTAATCAGTTCCAGAGCCGCCTCACTTTTTCCAATACCACTCTCTCCCATAATCAGTACACCGACACCGTAGACATCTACCAGTACTCCATGGATGGAAATACATGGTGCTAACTGAACATTTAACCACCGAATGATTTCTGCCATAAATGCAGATGTATGTGAATCTGTTGAAAATACCGGAATATTCGCTTCTGTTGCCTTTTGCAAGAGCATATCATCTGGTTTTAAAGCACGGCAAAATACCAGGCATGGAATCTTGTAAGAAAGAAGCGTGTCATAAATTTCCGCTTTTTTCTTTTCTTCCAATGTTGTCAGGTAGCTATATTCTACATAACCGATGACCTGCACCCGTTCCGAATCAAATCTTTCAAAAAATCCTGTCAATTGTAATGCAGGACGGTTAATATCCGGAACCTCCACAGCCTTATCCGACAACTCTACATCCGGTGTCAGATTTTTCAGATTCATCTTCTCGACAACCTGCTTCATTTGAACTACATTTTTTCGCATATATGTCTCTCCTTCCAGGCATCCTATTACTAATATTAAAATTATAGCACATCAGTGAAAAAAATCATACACATCCTTAGCGGATTTTTCATTCATAGAAGGAAGACTCTTTAGTTCCTCTACAGTGGCATTCTTGATTGCCTCAATGTTGGCAAAATGCTTCATTAAATCTTTTCTTCTTGCTGGTCCAACACCTGGAATATCATCCAAAATCGAATGAACTTGTCCTTGACTGCGAAGCTGCCTGTGAAATGTAATTGCAAACCGGTGAGCTTCATCCTGAATGCGCGTGATCAGTCTGAATGCTTCCGAATTCCGGTCAATAGGAATCTCTTCATTGTGATAATAAAGCCCTCTGGTTCTGTGGTGATCATCCTTTACCATACCGCAGACCGGAATATCCAAATTCAGCTTATCCAGCACTTCCAGTGCAATATTTACCTGCCCTTTACCTCCGTCCATCAGAATCAGATCTGGAAATGCTGTAAAACTGCCAAGTTCTCGACCTTCTTCCTTTTCTCTTAAGCCGTGCCCGAACCGCCTTGTAAGCACTTCATTCATACTGGCATAATCGTTCGCCCCTTTTACCCCTTTAATCTTGAATTTACGGTAGTCATTTCTCTTCGGTTTTCCTTTTTCATAGACAACCATAGAGCCAACTGATTCAAATCCATTTGTATTGGAAATATCATACGCCTCCATACGATTCAGTCCGGTTAAGCCCAAAAGATTTTGAAGTTCTTTGACTGCACCAATCGTTCTTCCCTCTTCTCTCTTAATCCGCTCTTTATCCTTCGTCAGAACCATTCGGGCATTTTTTTCTGCCAGCTCTACCAGTTTTTCCTTTGTTCCTTTTTTCGGAATGACCAGATGTACTTTATGCTCTTTTTTCCTTGTCAGCCATTCCTCAATAATCTCATGATCTGGTATTTCCTCTGGCAACATAATCTGTCCCGGAATATATGGTGTCCCTGCATAAAATTGCTTGATAAAACTGGAAAGTATCTCTGCCTTTGTCTCCTTATCCACTAGCTTCAGATAAAAATGATCCCGCCCGATCAATCTTCCATTTCGAATAAAAAACACTTGCACAACCGCATCTTCCAAATCTTTTGATACTGCCACAATATCCCTGTCATCTCCCGCAGTATCTGTAATTTTCTGCTTCTGTGCAATTTTCTGTACACTGTTTATCAACTCCCGATATTCAATTGCCCGCTCAAACTCCAATGCCTCTGACGCTTCTTCCATCTGTGCCTTCAACTTTTCCAGAATCGGATCATAATTGCCATTCAGAAAATGTAAGACTTCCTCTACAGACTTGCGGTATTCCTCCTTCGAAATGTATCCCTGACACGGAGCTTTGCACTGATGAATATGATAGTTCAGACATGGCCGCTCTTTTCCAATATCCTTTGGCAGTCTCCGGTTACAGCTTCGGATAAAATATAACTTTCGAATCAGTTCTATTGTGTCTTTCACTGCCCCGGCACTCGTATAGGGGCCAAAATACTTTGCCTTATCTTTCTGCACTCTTCTTGCCAACATCACTCTTGGAAATGGCTCCTGCACAGTAACTTTTATAAATGGATAAGCCTTGTCGTCCATCAACATTGTGTTATATTTTGGTCTGTGCTCTTTGATGAGATTACACTCCAGCACCAGCGCTTCCAGTTCCGAATCTGTTACGATATACTCGAACCTGGAAATGTGAGTCACCATCTGTTCTATCTTAGCCCCTTTGTTACGACTGCTTTGAAAATACTGTCGTACACGGTTTTTCAGACT
This sequence comes from Dorea sp. AGR2135, assembly GCF_000420885.1. NCBI lineage: Bacteria > Bacillati > Bacillota > Clostridia > Lachnospirales > Lachnospiraceae > Dorea > Dorea sp. AGR2135. Next base: position 72,326 of record NZ_ATVU01000017.1, read on the forward strand.
GATTGCTTTTCCCACATAGATGATTTTATCTGTCTCATCATGCATCAGATAAACTCCCGGCTTGCCCGGCAGTTTTTTTAATTCTTCCTGAATATCAAACATAATTTACTCCCTGTTTTTTCAACTCAATGTAACAGAAAATACCGCCTCCCTGACAAAAATCTGATTTGCCCGGGAAACGGTATTCAAATACATTAACTTTCTGTATTACTCTTCTGCAATTCCTTCTACTTCATGGAAAATCTTCATGAATTCTTTTCCTGTGATTGTCTCTTTCTCAATCAGAAATGCTGCAATCTTATCCAGTGATTCTCTGTGTTCTGAAAGAAGTTTCTTTGCTTCCTCATAAGCTTCTTTCAGCATCTTCATGACTTCATGATCAATCTCAGAAGCTGTCTCCTGACCACAGTTCATAACCGGACGTCCGTCCAAATATCTGTTCTGGACCGATTCCAGCCCGATCAGCCCGAACTTCTCACTCATACCATATTGGGTAATCATAGCTCTTGCCACACTGGTTGCTTTCTCAATATCATTAGAAGCCCCTGTTGTCACTGTATCAAATACAATCTCTTCTGCAGCACGTCCTCCGAGCATTCCAACTAACATAGCCTGCAGTTCTTTCTTTGTATTCAGGAACTTTTCTTCTTCCGGAGTCTGCATAACATATCCAAGTGCTCCCATCGTACGCGGTACGATCGTAATCTTCTGAACTGGCTCAGAATCCTTCTGCAACGCACTGACAAGCGCATGTCCGACTTCATGGTAAGACACAATCTTGCGCTCTTCCTGATTCATCACACGGTCTTTCTTTTCTTTACCTACCAGCACAACTTCCACTGCTTCAAAAAGATCCGCCTGTGATACGGCATTTCTTCCATTCTTAACTGCGTTGATTGCGGCTTCATTGATCATATTTGCAAGATCTGAGCCAACTGCTCCGGAAGTTGCAAGTGCGATTGCTTCCAGATCAACCGTCTCATCCATCTTCACATCTTTAGAGTGCACTTTCAGTACTTCCACACGTCCTTTAAGATCCGGTCGTTCCACAATAATACGACGGTCAAAACGTCCCGGTCTTAACAATGCCGGATCCAGAATCTCCGGACGGTTCGTGGCTGCCAGAAGAACAAGACCTTTGTTACTTTCAAATCCATCCATCTCAGCCAGAAGCTGGTTCAATGTCTGCTCACGCTCATCGTTACCGCCCATCTGTGTATCACGGCTCTTACCAATTGCATCAATCTCGTCAATGAAAATAATACAAGGTGCCATCTGCTGTGCCTGCTTAAACAAGTCTCGGACTCTGGATGCTCCGACACCGACATACATCTCTACAAATGCAGATCCACTCAATGAAAAAAACGGTACTTTTGCCTCTCCTGCAACTGCTTTTGCCAAAAGTGTCTTACCTGTTCCCGGAGGTCCTACAAGCAGTGCTCCTTTTGGAAGCTTTGCTCCTACGCTTGTATATTTTCCCGGATTGTGCAGGAAATCTACAACTTCCTGCAAAGAGTCCTTCGCTTCATCCTGCCCTGCTACATCCTTAAATGTGACGCCGGTCTGTTTTTCCACATACATCTTGGCATTACTCTTGCCAATTCCCATCATGCCTCCGCCTTTCGACATCTTACGGGTCGTCCATACAATCAGTGCAATAAATATGACAAGCGGAATGATATTCATAGCATACTGGGCAACAATTGCAGAAGTTGTATCCGGTACCTCCTGATTGAAATCAATCTTTGCTTTTTCCAGTTTTTCCACCAATTGATCATCATTCATCCGGCCTGTGTAATATTCCCTGTTGACCTTATCTCCACTTTCCTTCTTTGCCGTGATCAGAATCCTGTCACTCTTAATTTCAACTTTCTCGACCTTCTTCTCATCAATCATCTTCAGGAACTTGTTATAAGTAATTTCCTGGTCACTTTCCACTCCCTGAAACTGATACATGGCAAATACCAGAAGTGCCGTCAGCATCGTAATCAGTATGACAAAAGAAAAGCCTTGTTTGTTATTTTTATTATTATCCTTGTTTCCATTCTGGTTGTCCATTTTTCTCCTCCTGTGTCACTCTCCATTATACGGACAGCCTTGTTAGAAATCGTAACAGTTCAGCCTTCGGCTGAACTAAAATATAAAAAACAGAGAAATTTTATTTTTTGGAGGAAGAACTTATCCACAGTTTCTTCCTCATTTTTTTGAATATCCTTTATCTAACAGAACTATTAATTACATTTTGATTAAAATACTTTATTAGGAATAAATTTGGGCTATTTTTTGTGGACAACTATTCTTGATAAGTTGCTAAAATCAATTTTTATCCACCGTCATTTTGACGACAACGTTTTATAATAAATTTTTCTTTTTATTCGATTTCTGTTAAACTACTTTTATCGGAAATCG